>NZ_JBSFUB010000009.1:0-143663 GCF_053591575.1 Streptomyces altiplanensis
GACTCGCTGACACGGGCTGGCGTAGTACGCGTCCGTACCGAAGGCGACGGTCTTCGTCCAGCCGACGGCGTTGTCGAGGACGCTGAAGACGGGCTGCGACGTGGAGCCTAGGAGATTCGAACTCCTGACATCTGCCTTGCAAAGGCAGCGCTCTACCAACTGAGCTAAGGCCCCGGGACGGGTGGACGTGACCGGCTGAACCGCACCGTGACCACCGCCGCAGAACAGAGTACCGGGTCTCCCCCCGGATCCTGCAAAAAGATATGGGACTCCCGGTCCGCGACCACGCTCCGTAAGATGCTCGGCGAGGTTCGCAGCAGCGAAGGGGAGACGCAATGGACACAGCGCAGCAAGAGGCGACGGCCAGAGCCAGAGAGCTTCAACGCAGTTGGTACGGGGAGCCGTTGGGGGCGCTCTTCCGTCGGCTGATCGACGATCTGGGCCTGAACCAGGCCAGGCTCGCCGCGGTGCTCGGGCTGTCCGCGCCCATGCTGTCCCAGCTGATGAGCGGCCAGCGCGCCAAGATCGGGAATCCGGCCGTGGTGCAGCGTGTCCAGGCTCTGCAGGACCTGGCCGGCCAGGTCGCCGACGGCAGCGTCAGCGCCGCCGAGGCCACCGGCCGGATGGAAGAGATCAAGAAGTCCCAGGGCGGCTCCGTGCTCAACAACACCAGCCAGACCACCGCGAGTTCCGGAGCGCCGACCGTGCGCCGCGTGGTGCGCGAGATCCAGTCGCTGCTGCGCTCGGTGGCGGCGGCCGGCGACATCATAGATGCGGCGGACACCCTCGCCCCGACCCACCCGGAACTGGCAGAGTTCCTCCGGGTGTACGGCGCCGGACGCACCGCTGACGCGGTCGCCCACTACGAGGCGCACCAGAGCTGATCCGAGCGGACCGGGGAGCGGGCACAGCGCAATGGGTGAGGTCTTCGCCGGTCGGTACGAGCTGATCGACCCGATCGGACGCGGTGGAGCAGGAGCCGTCTGGCGGTCGTGGGACCACAGACGCCGCCGGTACGTGGCGGCCAAGGTTCTTCAGCAGAGCGACGCGCACGCCTTGCTGCGCTTCGTGCGCGAGCAGGCACTGCGGATCGACCACCCCCATGTCCTCGCCCCGGCCAGCTGGGCCGCGGACGACGACAAGGTGCTGTTCACCATGGACCTGGTGAGCGGCGGCTCGCTGGCCCATCTGATCGGGGACTACGGCCCGCTGCCGCCCCGCTTCGTCTGCACCCTCCTCGATCAGCTCCTCTCCGGTCTCGCCGCGGTGCACGCGGAAGGCGTCGTGCACCGCGACATCAAGCCGGCCAACATCCTGCTGGAGGCCACCGGCACCGGGCGGCCGCACCTGCGGCTGTCCGACTTCGGCATCTCGATGCGCAAGGGCGAGCCCCGCCTCACCGATACCAACTACGTGGTGGGGACGCCCGGCTACTTCGCGCCCGAGCAGATGACGGGCGCGGAGCCGGACTTCCCGGCCGACCTGTTCGCGGTCGGCCTGGTCGCCCTCTACCTGGTGCAGGGCCGGAAACCCGACTCCCGGGCCCTGGTGGAGCACTTCGCCACGTACGGCACACCGGGCGCCCCGCAGGGCGTCCCGGAGCCGCTGTGGCAGGTCGTCGCCGGGATGCTGCAGCCCGATCCGCAGGCCAGGTTCCGTACGGCGACGGGCGCGCGCAAGGCGCTGACCGCCGCCGTCGAGATGCTCCCCGAACCGGCCCCCGACGAGGAGCCGGTGGAAGTCTTCGACCAGATCGGCCCGCTCCCGCCCGGCTTCGGCCCCCAAGGGCCTTCTGCGCCCGCTCCCGGCTCCCAGGACTCCGTACAGGACGGCCACCAGGGCCACCAGCAGGCGCAGCCCGTACAGCGGCCGTCCTCCATGTCGGAGACGGGCAGCTTCCACCTGGCGCCTCCGCCGCGGCGGCAGCCCGCACCGCCGTCCCCGGCGGCGCAGCCGCCGGCTCCCCCCGCGCCGGCACCCGTGCCGGCGTCCCCGTCCGCCCCCGCGTCCGCGCATGCGGCCTCCCCCCTCCCCGGCGCGGCGCAGGTCCCCTCTCAGGTCCCCGTGGGCGCGGCGCAGCACGACCAGGCCCTTACTCGTCCCTACACCGCTCGCGGCCCGGAGGTTCCCGCTCCGGCTCCACCTGCCCCGTCGGCCCCGCACGGCACCCACGCCTTTGTCCAGGCCCCGCACAGGCGGCCGGGACCGCCCCCGAAGGTGACGGTCCCGGTGCTGCTGCTGGCACTGGTCTGTTTCGCGGTGGGCATCTGGGCCCTGACGCAGAGCTGACCGGCTCAGGGCCGGGCGGCCTACCAGGGGGCAGGCGGTCCGTACCCCGCAGGCGTCTGGCTGTCCTGGCCCGGCCCGCCGCCCGGCCCCGCACCAAGGCCCCCACCGGGCCCCGCAGGCTGCGGCCCTGCCGCCGCGCGCCGCCTGGCGACGAGCGTCCACACCCCGAGCCCGAGCACCAGCACGGTGCCCGTACCGATCCCGGACACCCCGACGAGCCGCATCGTGGCGCTCCTCTTCGCCGCGGGGGTGCTCTGTCCGCTCTCCGCCGCGCTCAGGTCCTCGTCGGTGACCTGGAAGTCACCGGCAGGCCCCTCGTAGGCGGGGGCGCCCTTCCCCTTGCCGCCCTCGACGTTCAGCCGCAGGGAGAGCCCGAGGGCTTGTGGCCCGAACTCCTTCCCGACCTCCGGACTCAGACTGACCCTCAGGTAGTACCAGCCCGCGAACCGCATCCCGTTGACGGAATCCGACGAGTCGAAGCGGTTCTCGTACGCCACGGGCGGCAGCGGATCCAGTACGGACGACTTCTGCCTGCCGTCGTACGACACGTCGGTCGCACTGTCGACGAGCCCCCGCGCCGGGTTGTACAGCGCCATGGTGAGCGCGTTGGACACATACCCCTCGCCGGCCGCGCTGCCGAGGTCCGCACTGGCGAAGAGCTGCTGTCCCCAGTCGACCGGCACCCTGTAGAACAGCGTCTCGCCGGGCTTGATCCTGTCCTGCCATTCGCCCTGTTCGAGCCCGGGCGCGCTGAAGAAACTCGTCCCGCCCCTGCGCTCCCGGGGCCCGCCGCCGGGCGGCGCCGGCGAGCCGCTGGGCCAGTTCTCGGGCGCCGCCGTCGCTCCGCCCGCCTTCACCCGGGGCTCCGTCAGGTGGCGGATCTCCAGCTCCCACGGCTCACTCGACGAGGTGTCCGCGCCGGTCCGCTCGACGAGCGCGTAGTACGTGTCGGCCTCCTGACAGGAGGCGTCCTCCTCGAGGGTCCGGTGGGCGTACGTCCCGATCGGCCGCGCGAACTCCGCGGAGCCGAACCGCGCGGTGTCGGAGCTGCACGAGTTGCCGTCGCGGTCCTGCAGCGTCACCTTGAGCTCGTCGGCGTACGCGACCTTCGTCCCCGGCACCGGCACGGCCGTCGCCGACACATAGGCGTTGGACTTCGCGTCGAGCTCCAGCCGGTAGAAGAGCTTGCCGCCCGGCCCGATCGAGTCCCGGTACGTCCCGCCCGGCTTCAGCCGCTCGGCCTCGGTGCTGATCGCCGCGCCCTCGACCGGCTTCGCCGACGGTTCGTAGGCGTACGGGCCGGGCCCCTCCGCGGCCCCGGCCTGCGCCGGCAGTGTCACCACCGCGCACAGCGCCGCCACCGCGCCGAGCCCCGCCCTGCCCATGCTGCGCCGCCTCATCACGCGCCACCCCTCGTCGTCCGCAATGCCCGACCATCCTGCCCCGCCGGCCCCGGTGCTGTCTGCGTGAGCCACCGGCCGCACCGCGCACACCCCCGGGCCGCTTGCTTTCGCACACGGGGGATTCGCTCAGGCGAACTCAGGAGAAAGCGCGTCACGGCTCCGCGGCGCCCCGCCGTGACCCGTTCGGCCGTCCCCCGGACAGCACGAAGCCCCGGCCGCTCAGCGACCGGGGCCCGTGCTGGGACTACTGGGTCTCACACACCCGAACCTGCGGGCACGGAGTCAGTCGCCTCCGTCCACAGATCCTGCTCGGCGCGATCCGCCTGGATCTGGCGGTACACGAGGAGCCCGCCGATGGCGGCCAGTGCGACCAGGAGAAGCTTCTTCACCGCGCGACCTCGTCTTTCCTTGACGTAGGGGACTTCTGGCGCCCGACTATACACACCGACCGATATCGATCGGTGACCTAGTTCCCACCCAACTGAGGCGTGGCACACAGCAGTCAGTCCGCCCCCGCATCACCCCGACGCGTACACATCACCACGGCACGGGAGGGCGGAACGCAGAAGGCCCGGCAGATCTTTCGATCTGCCGGGCCTTCGACCTTTTCAGGTCCGCGGTGGGGCTAACAGGATTTGAACCTGTGGCCTCATCCTTATCAGGGATGCGCTCTAACCAACTGAGCTATAGCCCCGCGCTGCCCCTGAAGATTAGCGCACCTCGGGGGCAGTACCAAAATCGGCTCCGCCGGCCGTCTACTCGTCCTCGGCCAGCGTCAGCTCGACGCCGCCCACGAAGCCCGCCGACAGGTTGTAGATGAACGCACCCAGCGTCGCGAGCGCCGTGGCGAGCACCACGTCGATCATCGCGATGACCGACGTGAAGATCAGCACGCGCGGCAGCGAAAGGAAGGACTGCAGGTCGAAGCCGTTGCTCTCGTTGGAGCCCGTCGCCTCGCTGATCGTCCCGCCCACCGTGGAGAAGACGCCCATCGCGTCCATGACCATCCACAGCACCGCGGCGGCCACCACCGTGCAGATGCCCAGCGCGATGGAGAGCAGGAAGCTCACCTTCATCACCGACCACGGGTCGGCCCTGGCCACCCGCAGCCTCGCCTTGCGCGTACGCGGCGTCGTACGCGCCCCGGTCCGCGGCAGGCGCACCGCGGCGGCGCCCGGCTGCTGTCCGCCCTGCGTACCGCCGCCGCCCTGCGCGGCGCCGCCCTGGGGCGACGGGTACGCCTGCGGCGGGTGATACGGCTGCGCCGTCTGACCCTTCCCCTGCGGCTCGCGCTCACCGGGCAACGGCCCGCTCGCGTACCCGTCATAACCCTGAGGCTGAGGCCCTCGTGTATCGGTCACAGTCCCCCCCTGGGAGTCCGTGGCAGAGCCACGGGCACCGGGTGCTCCAGATTCGGAAGCGGCCGCTCCGGCGCCCGTGGCTCCACTCACGCTTTACTCCTCGTGCTGCCCGGCCGAAGGCGCTGCGCCCTCGGCGGATGAGGGCACTGTGCCCTCGACGGATTCGGCAACCTCGACCGCGACACCTTCGGACCCGTCGACATCGGCCGCATCGACATCGGCCCCTTCGGAGCCCTCGACCTCTTCAGCCTCACGACCGGCCTCGGCGTTGCGCGCGATACCGACGACGGCATCGCGCTTGCCCAGGTTGATCAGTTGGACGCCCATGGTGTCACGGCCCGTCTCCCTGACTTCGTTGACTCGCGTACGAATCACACCACCGCCGAGCGTGATGGCGAGGATCTCGTCCGTCTCCTCGACCACCAGCGCGCCGACCAGCGAGCCCCGGTCCTCCACGATCTTGGCGGCCTTGATACCCAGGCCGCCACGGCCCTGAACGCGGTACTCGTCGACGGGAGTCCGCTTCGCGTACCCACCATCGGTGGCAGTGAAGACGAACGTACCGGCCCGCACGACATTCATCGAGAGCAGTTCGTCCCCTTCGCGGAAACTCATGCCCTTCACACCGGAAGTCGCACGCCCCATCGGCCGCAGCGCCTCGTCGGTCGCCGTGAACCGGATCGACTGCGCCTTCTTGCTGACCAGCAGGAGATCGTCCTCGGCCGACACCAGCTCCGCGCCGATCAGCTCGTCGTCGGCGCCGTCCGCGGTCTCCCGCAGATTGATCGCGATGACACCGCCCGAACGCGGCGAGTCGTAGTCCTTCAGCGGCGTCTTCTTCACCAGGCCGCCCTTGGTGGCCAGGATCAGGTACGGCGCCGCGTCGTAGTCACGGATCGCGAGGATCTCCGCGATCTGCTCGTCCGGCTGGAAAGCGAGCAGGTTCGCGACATGCTGCCCGCGCGCGTCCCGGCCGGCGTCGGGAAGCTCGTACGCCTTCGCCCGGTAGACCCGGCCCTTGTTCGTGAAGAACAGCAGCCAGTGGTGCGTCGTCGACACGAAGAAGTGGTCGACGATGTCGTCTTCCTTCAGCTTCGTCCCGCGCACGCCCTTGCCGCCGCGCTTCTGCGACCGGTAGTCGTCCGTCTTCGTGCGCTTCACATAGCCGCCACGCGTGATCGTGACGACGATGTCCTCCTCGGCGATCAGGTCCTCGATGGACATGTCACCGTCGAAGGGCACCAGCTTGGACCGCCGGTCGTCACCGAACTTGTCGACGATCGCGGCCAGTTCCTCGCTGATGATCTGCCGCTGACGCTCCGGCGAGGCGAGGATCGCGTTGTACTCGTTGATCTTCGCCTGGAGCTCGTCGTGCTCCGCGACGATCTTCTGGCGCTCCAGAGCCGCCAGCCGGCGCAGCTGCATCTCCAGGATCGCGTTCGCCTGGATGTCGTCGATCGACAGCAGGCCCCTCAGGCCCTCGCGCGCCACTTCCACGGTCTGGCTGCGCCGGATCAGCGCGATGACCTCGTCGATCGCGTCCAGCGCCTTGAGCAGGCCGCGCAGGATGTGCGCCCGCTCCTCCGCCTTGCGCAGGCGGAACCGCGTACGCCGGACGACGACCTCGATCTGGTGCGTCACCCAGTGCCGGATGAAGGCGTCCAGCGACAGCGTGCGCGGCACACCGTCCACCAGCGCCAGCATGTTCGCGCCGAAGTTCGTCTGCAGGTCGGTGTGCTTGTAGAGGTTGTTCAGGACGACCTTCGCGACCGCGTCCCGCTTCAGCACGATGACCAGGCGCTGTCCCGTACGCGAAGACGTCTCGTCACGGACGTCCGCGATGCCGCCGATCTTGCCGTCCTTCACCAGGTCGGCGATCTTCTGCGCGAGATTGTCCGGGTTGGTCTGGTACGGGAGCTCCGTGACCACCAGGCACTGGCGGTTCTGGATCTCCTCGACCGCCACCACCGCGCGCATCGTGATCGAGCCGCGGCCCGTCCGGTACGCGTCCTCGATGCCCTTGCGGCCCACCACCAGCGCACCGGTCGGGAAGTCGGGGCCCTTGATGCGCTCCATCAGCGCGTCGAGCAGCTCCTCGTGCCCCGCGTCCGGGTTCTCCAGGAACCACTGCGCACCGGCCGCCACCTCCCGCAGGTTGTGCGGCGGGATGTTGGTGGCCATACCGACCGCGATACCCGCCGAACCGTTGATCAGCAGGTTCGGGAAGCGCGCCGGCAGGACCGTCGGCTCCTGGTTGCGGCCGTCGTAGTTGTCCTGGAAGTCGACGGTCTCCTCGTCGATGTCCCGGACCATCTCCATGGCCAGCGGCATCATCTTGCACTCGGTGTACCGCATCGCCGCGGCCGGGTCGTTGCCCGGAGAGCCGAAGTTGCCGTTGGAGTCCACCAGCGGCATCCGCATCGACCAGTGCTGCGCCAGGCGCACCAGGGCGTCGTAGATCGAGGAGTCGCCGTGCGGGTGGTACGTACCCATGACGTCGCCGACGACACGGGCGCACTTGTAGAAGCCCTTCTCGGGCCGGTAGCCGCCGTCGTACATCGCGTACAGCACACGGCGGTGCACGGGCTTGAGACCGTCCCGCACGTCGGGCAGCGCACGCGACACGATGACGGACATCGCGTAGTCGAGATACGAGCGCTGCATCTCCGTCTCGAGCCCCACGGGCTCGACACGCATGCCCACGCCCTCGACGGGGGGCACCTCTTCGGGCGTCACGGGGGCAGGGGTGTTCTCATCGGCCATTACTGGTCAAAGTCCTTTCGAGCTGCGGCTGGTGGCGTACACGGCCGACTCAGATGTCGAGGAAGCGGACGTCCTTGGCGTTGCGCTGGATGAACGAGCGCCGCGCCTCGACGTCCTCACCCATCAGCACCGAGAACAGGTCGTCGGCCTGCGCCGCGTCGTCCAGGGTCACCTGGCCGAGAACCCGGTGGTCCACGTCCATCGTGGTGATGCGCAGCTCCTCGGCGTTCATCTCGCCGAGACCCTTGAAGCGCTGGATCGAGTCGTCCCGCACCCGCTTGCCGTTCTGCTTGCCGAGCTCGACGAGCGCGTCGCGCTCACGGTCCGAGTACGCGTACTCGAAGTCGTCCCGGCCCCACTTGATCTTGAACAGCGGCGGACGCGACAGGTACACGTGCCCCGCCTCGACCAGCGGTCGCATGAAGCGGAACAGGAACGTCAGCAGCAGCGTGTTGATGTGCTGACCGTCGACGTCGGCGTCCGCCATCAGAATGATCTTGTGATAGCGGAGCTTCTCGATGTCGAAGTCCTCGTGCACACCGGTACCGAACGCCGAGATCAGCGCCTGCACCTCGGTGTTCTGCAGGATCTTGTCGATCCGCGCCTTCTCGACGTTCAGGATCTTGCCGCGGATCGGCAGGATGGCCTGGTACATCGGGTTGCGCCCGGACTTCGCCGAACCACCGGCCGAGTCACCCTCGACGATGAAGATCTCGCACTTCGTCGGGTCGTTCGACTGGCAGTCACTGAGCTTGCCCGGCAGCGACGCCGACTCCAGCAGGCCCTTGCGACGCGTCAGGTCGCGCGCCTTGCGGGCCGCGACACGCGCCGTGGCCGCCTGGATCGCCTTGCGGATGATGTCCGCGGCCTCGTTCGGGTTGCGGTCGAACCAGTCGTTGAGGTGCTCGTGCACGACCTTCTGCACGAAGGTCTTCGCCTCCGTGTTGCCCAGCTTGGTCTTCGTCTGGCCCTCGAACTGCGGCTCGCCCAGCTTCACCGAGATGATCGCCGTCAGACCCTCGCGGATGTCCTCACCGGCGAGGTTGTCGTCCTTCTCGCGCAGGAACTTCTTCTCGCGCGCGTAACGGTTCACCAGACCCGTCATCGCCGCGCGGAAGCCCTCCTCGTGCGTACCGCCCTCGTGCGTGTGGATCGTGTTCGCGAAGGAGTACACACCCTCCGTGTACTGCGAATTCCACTGCATCGCGATCTCGACCGAGAGCATCCGCTCCTTGTCCTCGGCCTCGACGTCGATGACGGTCGGGTGGATCAGCTCACCCTTGCGCGAGTTCAGGTACTTCACGAAGTCGACGATGCCGCCCTCGTAGTGGTACTCCACCGTCCGCGCCGGCTGCTCCTCCGCCGCCTCGGTGTCGGGGTCGTCGGCACCGACCGTGGCCTTCGCGGACTCGCGCTCGTCGGTGAGCGTGATCGTCAGGCCCTTGTTGAGGAAGGCCATCTCCTGGAA
Organism: Streptomyces altiplanensis; assembly: GCF_053591575.1. NCBI lineage: Bacteria > Bacillati > Actinomycetota > Actinomycetes > Kitasatosporales > Streptomycetaceae > Streptomyces > Streptomyces altiplanensis. The sequence goes on from NZ_JBSFUB010000009.1 coordinate 9,285, forward strand.
GCGGCGCGAGAGCGTCTCAAAGGAGTAGTCGGTCGTCTCGAAGATGTCCGGGTCGGCCCAGAACGTGACCGAGGTGCCGGTCTCTTCGGTCTCCTCGTGTTGCGCGAGGGGCGCGGTGGGGACGCCCATCTTGTAGTCCTGCGTCCAGCGGTGGCCGTCGGTCCTGACCTCCACCGAGACCCTGGTGGAGAGGGCGTTGACGACGGAGACGCCGACGCCGTGCAGACCGCCGGAGACCGCATAGCCGCCGCCGCCGAACTTGCCGCCCGCGTGGAGGACCGTCAGCACGACCTCGACGGCCGGCTTGCCCTCGGACGGGACGATGCCGACGGGGATGCCGCGGCCGTTGTCGACGACGCGGACGCCGCCGTCGGCCAGGATCGTCACGTGGATGGTGTCCGCGTGGCCGGCCAGGGCTTCGTCGACCGAGTTGTCGACGACCTCCTGCACCATGTGGTGCAGACCGCGCTCACCGGTCGAGCCGATGTACATGCCGGGGCGCTTGCGGACTGCGTCCAGACCCTCGAGCACGGTGATCGCGCTGGCGTCGTACGACGAGGAGCCCTGCGGTGCGGCCTCGCCGTTCCCACCGGCATCAGTGGACGGAATGTTCTCGTTGGGGTCGCCGGAATCGGCCACGAAGCGCCCTTTCTGGCACAGCACGAGCCGAAACCCCGACAAACGGGACCGGCCGCGTCGTTCTGTATAAGTCGACGTGTCCCGCAAGCGAGCGGGATTCCGTACCAGTCTACCGGTAGCACTGACACTCATGGGGGTTTGCCGGTACCTGAGTACCCATGTGCCGTCCTGAACCGGCGCCGTCCGACTCCCCATATCCGGGAAGGGGCTCCAAGAGGCTCACACGGGCACCCAGCGCTTCCGGCTGTCAAGGACCCATCACCGTGAGGGACACCTCACGCGCGCACCGGCTACTCAGCCGTAGGTGTCCCCTGGGCCCGTACTCCCCGGCGCCCTCAGCGCACCGAAACGACGCGGCGGACCGCCCGGTCCCCAGATCTTGATCGTCCGCACCGTGTCCCGGCCCAGATCCTTGTTCAGCCGCGTCAGCAACTCCCGCTGCATGAGCCGCAATTGCGTCGCCCACGCCGTCGAATCGCACTGCACCGTGAGGACCCGCTCGTCCTCGTCATAACGCTGCGGCACACAGTGATTCGCCAGATCCCCGCCCACGATCTCCGGCCACCGGCCCATCACCCCGCCGACCGCCATCGGCATCTCCCAGCCGCGCTCCGTCTTCAGCCGGTCCAGCGCCGCACCCAGCGCCAACGGATCACGGCCGTCCGCCCCCGCCCCCGACCGCAGCCCACCGCCACGCCTGGCCTGCGTCCTCTGCTGCGCCGCCGCGCCCCGGGCCCGCGCCTGCTCCTTCGCCGCCCGCAACGCCACCCGCGCCAGGTCCACCCCGGACGGCTCGGGCACCTTCGGCTGCCGCGGAAACTCCCCGCTCGCACCCGTCATACCCGCGCCACCTCGCCACCGGCCACCACACACCGCGCGCCCGCCAGCACCCCCGGCACATCGTCGTCCACCGCAGCCGTCACCAGCACCTGCTCCCCCGGCGCCACCAGCTCCGCCAGCCGCTCCCGGCGCCGCGCGTCCAGCTCCGCGAAAACATCGTCGAGCACCAGCACCGGCTCATTGCCCTCGGACCGCAGCAAGTCGTACGAAGCGAGCCGCAACGACAGCGCGTACGACCAGGACTCGCCATGACTGGCATAGCCCTTCGCCGGCAGCTGCCCCAGCTTCAGCACCAGATCGTCCCGGTGCGGGCCCACCAGCGTCACACCCCGCTCGATCTCCTGCTTCCGCGCACCCGCCAGCGCCTCGATCAGCTGCCCGTACAGCTCCTCGCGCGTCCGCGCCGGCCCGACGCCCTCGCCGACCGAACTCCGGTACTCCAACGACACCGGCCCCCCGCCCGGCGCCAGCTGCTCGTACGCCTTGTCCGCCATCGGCTGCAGCGTCGCGATCAGATCCAGCCGCTGCGCCAGCAGCTCCGCACCGACCTGCCCCAGATGCTGGTCCCACACGTCCAGCGTCGACATGTCCATCGAACGCCCGCCGTGCCTGCGCGCCATCGCCGCCGACTTCAAGAGCGTGTTCCGCTGCTTCAGCACCCGCTCGTAGTCCGACCGCACCCCCGCCATCCGCGGCGAGCGCGCCGTGATCAGCTCGTCGAGGAACCGCCGCCGCTCACCCGGGTCACCCTTCACCAGGGCCAGATCCTCCGGCGCGAACAGCACCGTCCGTACGATCCCCAGCACATCACGCGGCCTGACCTGCGAAGACCTGTTGATACGCGCACGATTCGCCCGGCCCGGATTCAGCTCGAGCTCCACCAGCTGCTGCCGCTCGCCCTGCGTCACAGCGGCCCGTATGACAGCCCGCTCCGCACCCATCCGCACCAGCGGCGCATCCGAGGACACCCGGTGGCTGCCGAGCGTCGCGAGATAACCGACCGCCTCGACCAGGTTCGTCTTGCCCTGACCGTTCGACCCCACAAAAGCAGTGACGCCCGGGTCGAGAGGAACTTCGACCCGGGCGTACGAGCGGAAGTCGGCCAGCGACAGATGCGTGACATGCATGGTGTACGCCGACCTTCTTCCAGCTCTGAACTACTTCTTCGCCTCGACCGCGTGACCACCGAACTGGTTGCGCAGGGCAGCGATCATCTTCATCTGCGGGGAGTCGTCCTGACGCGACGCGAACCGCGCGAACAGCGACGCGGTGATCGCCGGCAGCGGCACGGCGTTGTCGATCGCGGCCTCGACCGTCCAACGGCCCTCGCCCGAGTCGGCGGCGAACCCGCGGAGCTTCTCCAGGTGCTCGTCGTCGTCCAGCGCGTTGACCGCCAGGTCCAGCAGCCAGGAACGGATGACCGTGCCCTCCTGCCAGGACCGGAAGACCTCGCGCACGTCCGTGACGGAGTCGACCTTCTCCAGCAGCTCCCAGCCCTCGGCGTACGCCTGCATCATGGCGTACTCGATGCCGTTGTGAACCATCTTCGCGAAGTGGCCGGCGCCGACCTTGCCCGCGTGCACCGAACCGAAGTCGCCCTCGGGCTTCAGCGCGTCGAAGACCGGCTGGACCTTCGCCACGTTCTCGGCGTCGCCGCCGTACATCAGCGCGTAGCCGTTCTCCAGGCCCCAGACACCGCCGGAGACGCCGCAGTCGACGAACCCGATGCCCTTGCGGCCCAGCTCCTCCGCGTGCTTCTCGTCGTCCGTCCAGCGCGAGTTCCCGCCGTCCACGACGACGTCGCCCGGCTCGAGCAGCTCGGCCAGCTCGTCCACGGTGGACTGGGTCGCGGCACCGGCCGGAACCATCACCCACACGACCCGCGGGCCCTTGAGCTTGGCCACAAGCTCCTCAAGGCTGTGGACATCGGCGACGTCCGGGTTGCGGTCGTAACCGATGACCGTGTGGCCTGCGCGGCGGATGCGCTCCCGCATGTTGCCGCCCATTTTGCCGAGGCCGACGAGACCGAGCTCCATCAGAGATTCCTTAAGCGTCGTGGCGATTCTTACCCGGGAACGAGCCTACGCCCGGCCCGCGAAGACCTCAGCCCGAGAGCCGCACCGGCATGATCAGGTACTTGTACGCCTCGTCCGCCTCGGCATCCACCGCGGGCCTGCCACTGAGCAGCGCCGGCTTGGTGGAGGTCGTGAAGGAGAGCTGGGCGACCGGTGAGTCGATCGCGCTCAGGCCGTCCAGCAGGAAGGTCGGGTTGAAGGCGATCGAGATGTCGTCGCCGTCGAGGTTCGCGTCGACCCTCTCCACAGCCTGTGCGTCGTCGCTCGATCCCGCTTCGAGGATCAGTACGCCCTGCTCGAAGCTGAGCCGCACCGGGGTGTTGCGCTCGGCGACCAGCGCCACACGCTTGACGGCCTCGACGAACGGGGCGGTCTCGATGACGGCGATCGAGTTGAACTCGGTCGGGAAGAGCGTCCGGTACTTCGGCAGGTCGCCTTCGAGCAGCCGCGTCGTCGTCCGACGGCCCGCCCCCTCGAAACCGATCAGGCCCTCACCGGCACCCGAGCTGGAGAGCGCGATGGTCACCGTGTCACCACTGGTCAGCGACTTGGCGGTGTCCAGCAGAGTCTTGGCGGGCACCAGGGCGACGGCGGAGGCCTCGGGGTCCTCCGGCTTCCACAGGAACTCGCGGACCGCGAAGCGGTAGCGGTCGGTGGAGGCCAGCGTGACGGTGTCGCCCTCGATCTCGATGCGCACGCCGGTGAGGACGGGCAGCGTGTCGTCGCGGCCGGCGGCGATGGCCACCTGGGCGGCGGCGGAGGCGAAGACCTCACCGGGAACGGTGCCGGTCGCGGTCGGCATCTGCGGCAGTGCCGGGTACTCCTCCACAGGCAGTGTGTGGAGTGTGAACCGCGAGGAGCCGCAGACCACGGTCGCCCGTACACCGTCTGTGGAAATCTCCACCGGCCTGTTCGGCAGGGCGCGGCAGATGTCGGCGAGGAGCCGGCCGGAGACGAGAACGGTGCCGTCCTCCTCCACGTCCGCCTCGACCGAGACCCGCGCCGAGACCTCGTAGTCGAAGCCGGAGAGGCTCAGCGCGCCCTCCTCCGCCTTCAGAAGAAGGCCCGCGAGAACGGGCACCGGCGGACGGGCCGGGAGGCTGCGCGCCGTCCAGGCCACCGCCTCCGCGAGTACATCGCGCTCAACCCGGATCTTCACCGGAACCGCCTCCTGCTTGTTGCTGGCTCGCCCTGCTGGCCGTCGTCGTCTGGGGTCGTCTGGCTGTGTTGCCGGGGACCAGTCTGACGCACCGCACCGGCAGTCGGTGCGGCTCGGGGTCAAGTCGTGGCGAGAGGCGTCGCCGGCTCCGGACCCGAGTTGTACACAGGCCCTTCTTCCAAGCGATTTCCGAGCTATCTCTAAGTGGGAGTAGTAGTAGGGCCTGTGGAAACGGTGGATAACCCTGTTTCCACAGGTCAAGCCCACTTTTTTGTCCACCGGCCCTGTGGGCGGGCCCCGTGGAAAACCAAGGGCTTCTGTGGACACGCGAAAGTTCTGCACACCCCATGCACAGGCAGGGGTCACTTCTCCCCAGTGCTGTCCCCAGCTTTACCCACGTTCCCCACAGCCCAACCCAGCCTCTTGGTGTGACCGCTTTCACTCGAGGCGGTGAGCGGGCGCGTTTCGTTGCCGAACAGTGGACAGGGGTGTGGATTAGCTGTGCACAACGTGGTCCTGCCTGTGGGTTACCGGTGGACAACCAAGAGTGGACCCTGTGGACAGTCTCACTGTCCACAGGCTGTGGATGAAGGTTGGACACAAATCCACAACCACCTGACCTGGGGTGATGAGCCTCCAGGATCCGCACCTGTGGACCCGATCTGGACAACCCGATAGTCCCCAGGGTGTGGACAAGGCATCCCGCCCTCTTCTGTGGAGAAGAGAGCCGTGTGGCCGGGCATTCGAACACCGCGGAGTCGCGGAGCCGCGAAGGGCGCCCCGGGAGTACGTCCCTGGGCGCCCTCCGGGCGGTGTTTCCGGTGCCGGATCAGCCGTTCTTGATGCGGTTCGTGAGCTCGGTGACCTGGTTGTAGATGGAGCGCCGCTCCGCCATCAGCGCGCGGATCTTGCGGTCGGCGTGCATGACGGTCGTATGGTCGCGGCCGCCGAACTGTGCGCCGATCTTGGGCAGGGAGAGATCCGTCAGCTCACGGCACAGGTACATCGCGATCTGCCGGGCCGTCACCAGCACGCGACTGCGGGACGATCCGCAGAGATCCTCCACCGTCAGCCCGAAGTAGTCCGCGGTGGACGCCATGATGGCGCCCGCCGTGATCTCGGGAGACGCGTCCTCACCACCGGGGATCAGGTCCTTGAGCACGATCTCGGTGAGGCCGAGGTCCACGGGCTGCCGGTTGAGTGACGCGAAGGCCGTCACACGGATCAGCGCGCCCTCCAGCTCACGGATGTTGCGCGAGATGCGGGACGCGATGAACTCCAGCACCTCGGGCGGCGCGTTGAGCTGCTCCTGCACCGCCTTCTTGCGAAGGATCGCGATGCGCGTCTCCAGCTCGGGCGGCTGTACGTCGGTGGTCAGGCCCCATTCGAAGCGGTTGCGCAGCCGGTCCTCCAGGGTCACCAGCTGCTTGGGCGGCCGGTCCGAGGACAGCACGATCTGCTTGTTGGCGTTGTGGAGCGTGTTGAAGGTGTGGAAGAACTCCTCCTGCGTCGACTCCTTGCTCGCGAGGAACTGGATGTCGTCGACGAGCAGGATGTCCACGTCGCGGTAGCGCTTGCGGAAGGCGTCGCCCTTGCCGTCGCGGATGGAGTTGATGAACTCGTTGGTGAACTCCTCGGAGCTCACGTAGCGCACGCGCGTGCCGGGGTAGAGGCTTCGCGCGTAGTGCCCGATCGCGTGCAGCAGGTGCGTCTTGCCGAGCCCTGACTCCCCGTAGATGAAGAGCGGGTTGTACGCCTTCGCCGGCGCCTCGGCGACGGCCACGGCGGCCGCGTGCGCGAAGCGGTTGGACGAGCCGATGACGAAGGTGTCGAAGAGGTACTTCGGGTTGAGACGGGCGTGCGGTTCGCCGGGGCCCGGTGTCGAGGGCTGTGCGGCCAGCGGCCCGGGGGCGCCGCCGGCGGACATCATCGAGGAGCCGGGGCCGCCGCCGCGGTGCGGGGCGGGCTGGTCCTGGTGGTCGCGGCGCTCGGGACGCTCGGGACGCTCGTGACGCGGGGACTGGTCGTAGTGCGGCTGCTCGTACTGCTGGTGCTCGGGCGGCTGCTGCCGGTAGTCGTGCTGCGGGGGGCGCGAGGCGTACGGGTCGCGTTCCTGGAACCCGCCGAGCCGGGGCTGCTGCCAGCCGTGGTCGTCCTGCGGGCGGGGCCAGGAGCCCTGCTCGTGGCGGGGCTGCCGGTAGTCGGGGTAGGCGGGCCTGGCGGTCGGCAGGTCGTCGCCCTGGGGCCGGTGTCCGTAACTGTCGTACGACTCGTGCTGGGGCTGCTGCTGCGGGGCGGGCTCTCCCGCGGAGTCGTCGACGGTGATCGCGATCCGGATCGGACGGCCGCACTCGCGGCTCAGGGTCTCGCTGATGAGGGGGGCGAGCCGGCCTTCGAGGACGCGCTTGCCCCATTCATTGGGGACGGCGAGCAGCGCGGTGTCGGCGACCAGCGCGAGCGGCTGGCAGCGTTCGATCCACTGCTTGTCCTTGGGTTCGATGCCCTGCTGGCCCTCTTTGAGAAGGTGCTCCAGCACTCGCGGCCACACTGCGGCAAGATCGGCAGGTACGTCAGCCACAGGGCACGCTCTCTCACAGGTCCCACGAATGTGTGGTTCTAGGGACGGGATGGAAGGACAGGCAGGAAAGGAATCCAAGTTCAGTCACGGTAGTCGTGGCGCCTCACACGGTTCAAGTTGTTGTCCACAGGCTGTGCACAGTCGCCCGGCAACAAGGTGTCGGTTTGACCGGATGGCGTAGCCGCGCGTACCGTGACCAGGTCGAGTTGTCGATGGCTGCTGCCGCCTGCCTCCGATGGGCAAAGATCACGGTCTGTGATCGTGAAGCGGTGCACACGGGCGTTGCGAGCTTCCTCGTGGGCGCACGGTGACAGCCAGGCGATGCCCCGCCACCACACCACTTCTGGAGCCCCCGAGTGAGCAAGCGCACCTTCCAGCCGAACAACCGTCGTCGCGCCAAGACCCACGGTTTCCGTCTCCGCATGCGGACGCGTGCCGGTCGCGCCATCCTGGCGACTCGCCGTGGCAAGGGCCGCACGCGCCTTTCCGCCTGATCACCTACAGGTCATGACGTGCTGCCTACCGAGAATCGGCTGAGGCGGCGCGAGGACTTCGCGACCGCGGTACGCCGAGGACGCCGGGCCGGACGCCCGCTCCTCGTCGTCCACCTACGCAGTAGCGGTGCAACGGACCCGCACGCGCCTGGGGAGAGCGTTCCCCAGCCGCGTGCGGGTTTCGTCGTCAGCAAAGCCGTTGGCAATGCTGTGGTGCGCAACGTGGTGAAGCGGAGGCTTCGCCACCTTGTCCGGGACCGTCTGCCGGAGCTGCCCCCCGGTAGCCTGGTTGTCGTACGGGCATTGCCCGGAGCAGGCGATGCCGACCATGCACAGCTGGCCCGAGACCTGGATGCCGCGCTTCAGCGGCTGCTGGGAGGGGGCGCGCGATGAAGTACCCGCTGCTGGCTCTGATCAAGCTGTACCAGTGGACGATCAGTCCGTTGCTCGGGCCTGTCTGCCGGTACTACCCGTCGTGCTCCCACTACGGGTTTACGGCCATCGACCGGCACGGTGCGGTCAAGGGCACGGCCCTGACCGCCTGGCGCATTCTGCGGTGCAACCCGTGGTCGCCGGGCGGTGTGGACCATGTCCCGCCGCGCAGACGTCCGCGTTGGCACGAAGCGCTGCGCAATGCGTGGAGCGGCAACCGCGGCAGCAAGGGCGGGCAGCACTCCGCCGCTGAGATCAACCCGGCCGCAGAGACCTCGCCCAATGCTCAAGGAGCCTGATTAGTGGACACGATTGCCAGTCTCTTCAGCTTTATCACCACCCCGGTTTCCTGGATCATCGTCCAGTTCCACACGATGTACGGCGCGCTCTTCGGGCCTGACACGGGCTGGGCCTGGGGTCTGTCCATCGTGTCCCTGGTGGTGCTGATCCGGATCTGTCTGATCCCGCTGTTCGTCAAGCAGATCAAGTCGACGCGTGGCATGCAGGCGCTCCAGCCTGAGATGAAGAAGATCCAGGAGCGCTACAAGAACGACAAGCAGCGTCAGTCCGAAGAGATGATGAAGCTGTACAAGGAGACGGGTACCAACCCGTTGTCCTCGTGCCTTCCCATCCTGGCGCAGTCGCCGTTCTTCTTCGCGCTGTACCACGTGCTGAGCAAGATCTCCTCGGGTGACGAGATCGGTGTTCTCAACCAGAACCTGGTGGACAGTGCCCGTGAGGCCCACATCTTCGGCGCCCCGATCGCGGCGAAGTTCATGGACAGCACGGAGAAGGTCGCTGCCCTGCAGGCTTCGCTGACCGATGTCCGCATCGTCACCGCGGTCATGATCGTCCTGATGTCGGCGTCGCAGTTCTACACGCAGCGCCAGCTGATGACGAAGAACGTCGACCTGACGGTCAAGACGCCGTTCATGCAGCAGCAGAAGATGCTGATGTACATCTTCCCGGTCATGTTCGCCGTCATGGGCATCAACTTCCCGGTCGGTGTCCTCGTCTACTGGCTGACCACCAACGTGTGGACCATGGGCCAGCAGATGTACGTGATCCACGGCAACCCGACCCCGGGCAGCAAGGCGCAGGCTCAGCTGCTGGAGCGGATGCAGAAGTCGATCGTCAAGCACGGCAAGGTGCGCAGCCGGCGCGAGCGCAACGTGATCAAGCAGATCGCCGCCAAGGGCCGTGAGCGCAATGAGGCCGAGCGCAAGTTCGTCAAGGGTCTCGGTATGGCGCGCCTGGCCGTGCAGCCTGACGGCACCGTGGTGAAGGGCGAACCCGAGGTCGTCGAGACCGAGGGCGGCGCTACGGCCGACTCCGGCCCGAAGCGGCAGCAGCCCAAGCGGCTGACCAAGGCGCAGCGTCAGTCCGGCGCCGAGCCTGTGGCGGCGAAGACCTCGCTGCAGAAGGAAGAGCCGCAGCAGGCCGACAAGCCCAAGACGGCCGGCAAGCCTGCTTCCGGTTCCGCACGCCAAGCCAAGTCCGGGCAGCGCAAGGGCCAGCAGCGGCCCAAGCACCCGTCCAAGAAGTAATAAGGAGTCCATCCCGTGACGGAAGGCACCACCTCCGTGGCCGCTGAGGGTGTCGACACCCTGACCCGCCTCGAGCAGGAAGGGGAGATCGCGGCCGACTACCTTGAGGGTCTGCTCGACATCACCGACCTCGACGGTGACATCGACATGGATGTCGAGGCCGATCGGGCTTCGGTCTCGATCATCAGTGACACGGGTAGCCGTGATCTTCAGAAGCTCGTGGGTCGCGACGGTGAGGTGCTGGAGGCGCTTCAGGAGCTGACGCGTCTCGCCGTGCACCGTGAGACCGGGGACCGCAGCCGGCTGATGCTGGACATCGCGGGCTTCCGGGCCAAGAAGCGCGAAGAGCTCGCAGAGCTCGGCGCCAAGGCCGCGAATGATGTGAAGAGCACGGGCGAGCCGGTGAAACTCGACCCGATGACGCCCTTCGAGCGCAAGGTCGTGCACGACGCGATCGCGGCGGCGGGACTGCGCAGCGAGTCCGAGGGCGAGGAGCCGCAGCGCTTCGTCGTCGTGCTCCCGGCCTGACCGGTCCATCGCCTGTCGGCCCCGTCTGTTCGCAGGCGGGGCCGATCTTTGTCAGCCTGATAGTCAGCCACCAGTGCGGTAGTGCGGTACGGAAGGACGGTCCCCGTGACGGAGGAAGCAGAGCTTCCCCAGGCGCCTGAAGAGGCACGGGCGGTATTCGGCGAGTGCTTTCCAAAGGCCGTCCGGTACGCGGAACTGCTCGCGGATGCCGGAGTCGAGCGAGGTCTGATCGGTCCGCGTGAGGTACCGCGGTTGTGGGAGCGGCACTTGCTGAACTGCGCGGTGCTCTCCGAGGTCGTTCCCGAAGGGGTCACGGTCTGCGACGTGGGGTCGGGGGCCGGGCTCCCGGGTATCCCGCTGGCGCTGGTACGCCCGGACCTGAAGATCACTCTGTTGGAGCCTCTTCTGCGGCGTACGAACTTCCTTCAGGAAGTGGTCGAGCTGCTGGGCCTGGAGCACGTGACGGTGGTGCGCGGCCGTGCGGAGGAAGTCCTCGGGAAGCTGCCGCCCGTTCATGTGGTGACGGCGCGGGCCGTGGCACCGCTGGACCGGCTGGCCGGCTGGGGGGTTCCCCTGTTGCGTCCGTACGGGGAGATGCTGGCGCTCAAGGGTGACACCGCCGAGGAAGAGCTCAAGAGCACCCGTTCCGCGCTGAGCAAACTCGGTGTGGTGGAGACGGAGGTGCTGCACGTCGGTGAGGGTGTGGTGGACCCGTTGTCCACGGTGGTGCGCGTGGAGGTCGGGGAGAGCCCCGGCGGAGTGCGGTTCGCGGCCAAGCGGGCCAAGGCGGCGCGGACGGGGCGTGCGCGTCGGCGCCGGTGATCCGCGCTGTCTGTCAATGATGCTGCGCACGATCTGCCATATGTACGTATTTCGGAGTGTCGTGAGGGCGTAGCCGTGGAGCCGGTGCATCGTGTTTCACGTGAAACACCGCTCTCTGCTGCATGGAATCATCAGTCGCACCCGTGCGACTGCCGCGCCGCGCGACCGCAGGCCCGCCAGGGTTACGGAGTTGTTCACAGAGGTGGATTCCTCCACAGAAGAACGGGCCTCGCTGGTTCATGACCCCGAAAGCATGGCAGGCTCTGTGCATTGCGAGCCTGAAGTCGAGGAGAGTGAATCCTTGCGGTCCGACGCCAACATCGCGGGACCGATGACCGACCCGGTCCCCGGTCCCCGAACCGAATCGGCGGGGGAGGACGTTTCACGTGAAACGCCGCCCCCGATGGACGACACCCCCATTGGTCGTGCTGCTCAACTGGCGGTAGAGGCTTTTGGCCGCGCCGGTGAGGGGATGCCCCGACCTGAGCAGACCCGCATCATGGTGGTGGCCAACCAGAAGGGCGGCGTCGGGAAGACCACGTCGACGGTCAACCTTGCTGCTTCGCTCGCGCTGCACGGCGCGCGTGTCCTGGTGATCGACCTCGACCCGCAGGGCAACGCTTCCACAGCGCTGGGGATCGATCATCACGCCGAAGTACCTTCGATCTATGACGTCCTGGTGGACAGCAGGCCGCTCTCCGAAGTGGTTCAGCCGGTCCCGGACGTCGAAGGCCTCTTCTGCGCCCCGGCCACCATCGATCTCGCCGGTGCGGAGATCGAGCTGGTGTCGCTGGTGGCGCGGGAGAGCCGCTTGCAGCGGGCCATCCAGGCGTACGAGCAGCCGTTGGATTACATTCTCATCGACTGCCCGCCTTCGCTGGGCCTGCTGACGGTCAATGCCATGGTCGCCGGTGCGGAGGTGCTGATCCCCATCCAGTGCGAGTACTACGCGCTCGAAGGGCTGGGGCAGCTTCTTCGGAACGTCGATCTGGTGCGGGGGCACCTCAACCCGGACCTGCATGTGTCGACGATTCTGCTGACCATGTACGACGGAAGGACGCGGCTCGCCTCTCAGGTGGCTGACGAAGTGCGTACTCACTTCGGCAAGGAGGTGCTCAGGACGAGCATCCCGCGGTCCGTGCGTATCTCCGAAGCGCCGAGTTACGGGCAGACCGTGCTCACCTACGACCCGGGATCCAGTGGGTCACTGTCGTACCTCGAAGCGGCCCGCGAGATCGCACTGCGGGGCGTCGGGGTGCACTACGACCCGCAGCATGCCCACTCGGGCAGCCAGAACAGTCAGCAGAGCATGTCGGAGGGGATCCAGTGAGTGACCGCCGTAGAGGATTGGGGCGTGGGCTCGCCGCGCTGATCCCGCCCGCTTCGCAGGAGAAGCCGAGCGTGTCCGTAGGGCTGGCTTCGACGTCTCCCGGGGCAGTGCCGGTTCTGACTGCGGAGCGGGGAGTGGCTGCCGCGAAGGTGGCTTCGCTTCCTGCGGCTTCTGTTTCACGTGAAACAGAAGCTCCCGTGCGGGAGCAGGAGCCGACGGAGCTCGATGAGGTCGCCGGAGTTCACTTCGCTGAGCTGCCGCTGGACCTCATCAAGCCGAACTCGAAGCAGCCCCGTAAGGAGTTCGACGAGGAAGCCCTCGCGGAACTGGTCACCTCCATCAAGGAGGTGGGTCTCCTCCAGCCTGTCGTCGTACGGCAGCTGGGGCATGAGCGCTATGAGCTCATCATGGGCGAGCGTCGTTGGCGGGCCTGCAAGCAAGCAGGGCTGGAGAGGATCCCCGCGATCGTCCGGGCCACGGAGGACGAGAAGCTGCTCCTCGACGCGCTGCTGGAGAACTTGCACAGGGCTCAGCTCAACCCGCTGGAAGAGGCGGCGGCATACGACCAGCTGCTCAAGGACTTCAGCTGCACGCATGACCAGCTGGCCGACCGGATCGGGCGCTCGCGTCCGCAGGTCTCCAACACGCTGCGTCTGCTGAAGCTGTCGCCTTCGGTGCAGAGCAAGGTCGCGGCGGGTGTGCTGTCCGCCGGCCATGCGAGGGCCCTGCTCGGCGTGGAGGACCCGGAGGAGCAGGACCGCCTGGCGCACCGCATCGTGGCCGAGGGGCTGTCGGTGCGTTCGGTCGAGGAAATCGTCACTCTGATGGGCTCACGTCCAGAGGGCTCTCCCAAGGCGAAGAGTCCGCGGGCGGGTGCCAGGGTGTCGCCTGCCCTGACCGGTCTCGCTTCCCGGCTCTCGGACCGGTTCGAGACCCGGGTGAAGGTCGACCTGGGGCAGAAGAAGGGGAAGATCGTCGTCGAGTTTGCGTCGATGGATGATCTGGAGCGGATTCTCGGGACGCTTGCCCCCGGTGAGGGGCGGGTCCTGCAGAAGGGCCTCACCGAAGAGAACGCGGAGGGCGGCGAGAGCTGAACTCTCGGCCGGGCCAATGCAGGGCGGGTCGTGTTCCGGAACACGACCCGCCCTTTGCTTTCCCACGGTGTCCGTCCGATCGCATGGTGGATACGATGCGTTCTGGTATGGCACATCCACCTTGGTTCACTTGAGAGGGAGGTTGGGGGTCATGCGATCGGTGAGCCGCAGCCGGCTGGTGACAGCAGGGCTGAGTGTCGGGGCAGTCGGTGGGTTCGTCGGCAGTCTGCTCCGGGAACGGGGCGCGCTGGCAGCCGCCCGCGATGCGGCAGGCGAAGGAAGCGAGGAACATCCTTCATGGGGCGTCGGCTCGTACCGCTCACGCTGGACAATCTTCCGGACCTTCCCAAGCGATGCCGGTCCTGTGTCTTCTGGGAGCTTGATCCGGTCAGTGGAGAAGCAGCCGTAAAAGCAGGCACTCCCGAGCTGGAGAAGGAAGCCTGGATCTCAGCCGTTCTGCTGGAGTGGGGGTCCTGCGGGCGGGTGGTCTACGTCGACGAGGTCCCGGTGGGCTTCGTTCTGTACGCGCCGCCGGCGTATGTACCGCGGTCGACAGCGTTCCCCACCAGCCCGGTGTCCCCGGACGCCGTACAGCTGATGACGGCCTGGACCATGCCCAGCTATCAGGGGCAGGGACTGGGGCGGGTGATGGTGCAGACCGTTGCCAAGGACTTGCTGCGACGGGGATTCAAGGCCATCGAGGCGTTCGGCAACGCCCGCTGGACGGAGCCCGCGTGTCTGTTGCCCGCAGAGCATCTGCTGTCGGTCGGCTTCAAGACCGTACGTCCGCATCCGTTGCATCCCCGGTTGCGACTGGAGTTGCGTACGACGCTGTCCTGGAAGGAAGACGTCGAGCTTGCTCTCGACAGGTTGCTGGGGGCGGTCCAGAAGGAGCCGGTGCTGCGTCCGCTGTGAGAGCGGGAAAACGTGTGGGGCCCATCCCTGACAGGGATGGGCCCCACACGTTTCACGTGAAACAGGAGAGGCGGTCAGGCCTTGGTGACCTCGTCGCCGATGAAGTCACCGAGGTCGCGAACGATCGCGGCCTTCGGCTTGGCGCCGACGATGGTCTTGGCGACCTCGCCGTTCTGGTAGACGTTCAGCGTCGGGATGGACATCACGCCGTACTTGGCAGCGGTGGCCGGGTTCTCGTCGATGTTGAGCTTGACGACCTCGATCTGGTCGCCGTGCTCGGCCGCGATGGCCTCGAGCGACGGAGCGATCTGACGGCACGGACCGCACCATGCGGCCCAGAAGTCGACCAGTACGGGCTTGTCGCTCTTGAGGACGTCCTGTTCGAAGGATGCGTCAGTCACGTTCTTCAAGGTGCCGGCCACGGCAGCCTCCTTAACTTCGGGTGGGGTGTGGGGTGGGGAGGGAAGGTCAGACGGTGGCGGTCTTCTCGGGCTCGGCCACCTTCTCGGTGTCGGCGAGAGAGGCCAGGAAGCGCTCGGCGTCGAGTGCGGCCGAGCAACCGGTGCCCGCAGCCGTGATGGCCTGCCGGTAGGTGTGGTCGACGACGTCACCGGCGGCGAAGACGCCGGTGAGGTTCGTGCGCGTCGACGGCGCGTCGACCTTCACGTAACCCTCGTCGTCCAGCTCCAGCTGGCCCTTGAACAGCTCGGTGCGCGGGTCGTGGCCCACGGCGATGAACAGTCCGGTGACGGGCAGCGGCGTGGTCTCACCGGTCTTGGTGTCCCGCAGCGTCACACCCGCGAGCTTCTGGTCACCCTGGAGGTCGGAGACGGCGCTGTCCCAGGCGAACTTGATCTTCGGGTCGGCGAAGGCGCGGTCCTGCATGGCCTTGGAGGCGCGCAGGGTGTCCCGACGGTGGACGATGGTGACGGACTTCGCGAAGCGGGAGAGGAAGGTTGCCTCCTCCATCGCGGTGTCGCCACCGCCGACCACGGCGATGTCCTGGTCCTTGAAGAAGAACCCGTCGCACGTGGCGCACCAGGAGACACCGCGCCCGGAGAGCGCGTCCTCCTTGGGCAGGCCGAGCTTGCGGTGCTGGGAGCCCGTCGAGACGATGACCGCCTTGGCGCGGTGGACCGTGCCAGCGGTGTCGGTGACGGTCTTGATGTCGCCGGTGAGGTCGACGGACACGATGTCGTCCGGGATCAGTTCGGCGCCGAAGCGCTCGGCCTGGGCGCGCATGTTGTCCATCAGGTCGGGACCCATGATGCCGTCGCGGAACCCGGGGAAGTTCTCCACGTCGGTGGTGTTCATCAGAGCACCGCCTGCGGTCACCGCACCTTCGAACACCAGCGGCTTCAACGACGCACGCGCTGTGTACAGCGCGGCGGTGTAGCCGGCGGGCCCGGAGCCGATGATGATCACGTTTCGGACGTCGCTCACGGGTTTTTTCCTCGTCTCTGCGGACTGCCTGCTGCCTACTGGGGCCTGTCTAGGACTCTCACCCCACCCAACGGATCCTACGGGGCATGCATTCCCGAGGTGTCCGGCCCATTCCACCGTGATGTCAGCGGCGGGAATAGGCGTGCGTCAGCAGAATCTCACCCTTGGCAGGGGGAGCCGCCTCGACACAAGAGGCATCGACGACATAGACCTGCACCCGGGTGGTGTCGGTGGCGTGCGGCAGTACGACGAGGAAGGCGCTCTTGCCGTCGTACGTGCCCTTCTCCGCAGCGAGCGGCACGGTGTTGCGGCCGGTGCCGTCCTGGACGCACTGGGGCACGATCGTCTCGATCGCCCGCTTGGGGGAGTTGGACTCGATATCCATGGACGGGCCGTTCTCGGCCGTCTCGCGCTGAGACATCGGCTGCTTGGTGATCAGGTCCCGCACCCGGTCCTCGAGAGGGGTCCCGGAGAACGTGTCCTCCGACCTCTTCGTGGCGGAGACGCCGCTGCCGGCGGAGGTGTCCTTGTCATTCGATGACTGGAACGGCTGCAGCAGGAGTACGCCCATGCCGAGGGCGGCCGTGCCGAACACCGTGCCGATGACGGCATTGCGCCGACGGCGCTTGGTCCGACGGTCACGGCCGGGGCCGGTCGTCGCACGGGGGTGGCCGACGGGGCGGTCCGTGACGGTGGTTTCGACGATTCGCGGTGCGGGCGCTGTTTCACGTGAAACATGCGCGCTCTGTTCGGAGGCAGTGGAGTCCAGGAGCGCTTCGGCGGCCAGAGCGGCGTCGATGCGGCCTGCGACATCGACAGGCATGTGCAGCGGGCCGGGCAGGGTGCCGAGCAGCCTGCGGATCTCGTCCAGGGAGGCCTGTACGTCGGCGCACAGCGCGCACGCGTCCAGATGGCGGCGTACCTCTTCCGTGCGGGAAGGCGACAGGAGGCCCTCGGCGAGATCGGAGATCTCCGAGACGTCCGGGTGCTGAGTCGTGCCGGCCGTCGATGTCATGCGCGCCCACCTCCGCCCTTCACAGCAGCAGGATCACTCGGCCCTGCGTCCTTTGGCCCCGATGCCGGTGGGACGGATGCCCCGGGCGTCCGGTTCCTTCCCCCACCGAGGCGATTGCTATCCCCACCACCGGTGCGCAGATGGGTGAGAAGCGGCAGCAGCCGGGCGCGGCCGCGCGCACAGCGGCTCTTCACCGTCCCTGTCGGTACACCGAGGACGTCGGCGGCTTCCGCCACCGGGTAGCCCTGCATGTCCACGAGCACCAGGGCGGCCCGCTGCTCGGGAGGCAGGGTGGCCAGGGCCGTGATGAGTTCTCGGTGGAGGTCCTGGCGCTCCGCGGGGGCCTCGGCGGACTCGTGGGGCTCCAGGAGCTGGTCGAGGCGGTCGGCGTCCTGGACCGGTGCGGTCTTGCGGGAGGCCGCTTTGCGGGCCCGGTCGAGGCAGGCGTTGACGGTGATGCGGTGCAGCCAGGTGGTGACGGCGGACTGGCCGCGGAAAGTGTGGGCGGCGCGGTAGGCGGACACCAGGGCGTCCTGGACCGCGTCGGCGGCCTCCTCGCGGTCGCCCAGCGTGCGCAGGGCCACGGCCCACAACCGGTCGCGGTGGCGTCGTACGAGCTCACCGAAGGCGTCCGGGTCGCCTTTGACGTGGGCGGCCAGGAGGTCCTGGTCGCTTGTGGCGCTGAGCGTGACGTCGTCCAACGGTGAGCCCCCTCCCCTGCTGTACAGGTCAGCCGCTGATCCTGATCTCCGAGATTCCGCCACGGAAGGCGCTGGGTGATCCGTCGGTCGGCAGTGCCGTGATGTGGATCAGGATGTACCGGGTGCGGACCGGCTTGTCGAGCGTGGCTTCCAGCTTGTCTGTCACCGGCTCGAGTTCGGTCATCCGCTGTGGGAAATCGGAGACGGCGGACGGGGCCGAGGCGTCTTCGCCGGCGGCGAGCACTTCGACGGTCTGCCCGCTGCGGTACATGTCGATGTCGAGGCCGGACACGTCCTTGACGCTGCCGAGATCGACGACGATCCCGCTGCCGTCCTTGCGCTGCGGGAGATTGCCGAAGTTGGCGAAGCCCCGGTACTGCCCGGTGATCCAGGCGGTACTGGTTTCGCCGTCGGTGGCGTTCGGTACGTCTTCCGGCTCTATGCCGGAACCGTTCGGGGCGAACACCGTGGCGCCGGAGATCTGGAGCGGCTTCGGGTCCGGCTTCTTCCGGGGGGCCTCGTCGTCGTTCGGCTGCGAGGTCTTCGTGTCGCCGGAGTCCTTGTTGCGCTCCAGGAGTGTGTCGGCGAGCTGCCAGCTGCCGAGGCCGAGCGCGGTGATGAGCAGCGCGGCGACGCCCCACTTGAGGGCTTTCCCGGTGCGGCTCTGGAGCGGGCGGGGCGGGGCGGCGGCGATGTTCTGGGTGACGGGTGTGCCCGAGAGCGGGCCCGGCCTGCCGTAGGTGCCCTGCTGGTAGGTGGTGCGCTGGTACTCGGGCGGCGCAGTGAAGGCGGGCTCCGGCGGGCGGATGCGGGGCATCGCGGCGACGGCCTTGGCCAGCTCGTCGGGGGTGGTGCAGGGCGGTTCCTGGCGTGAGGCGGTGGCGCCGTCGTTGACCAGGGCCCGCATGGCGAGCTCCGAGAGGCCCCGGTGGATGCCGGCCCGTACCTGGTCGGGGGCGATCAGTCCGACGCCCTTGGGCAGCCCGGAGAGGCCGTAGGCGTCCCTCTCGTACGGCCAGCGCTGTGTCAGGGCGGCGTACAGCAGCGCGCCGATCGCCTCGGTGTCGGTGCGCTGCGGGCGGTCGGAGGTGATGCCGCGGAGGGCGGCGTTCACCGCGAGACCGCGGATGCGGTACTGGCCCGATGAGGTCCGCAGGATGGCGCTCGGGGTGAGCCTGAGGTGGGCGAGGCCCTCGCGGTGGGCGGCGGCCATGGCCTGGGAGATCTGGCTGACGAGCTGGTACGCCTCGTGGGCCTCCAGGGGGCCCGCTGCGAGGAGCGCCGTCAGTTCGGTGGCGTCGGGCAGCCACTCGTGGACGACGTAGACGAGGTCGTTCTCCTCCACGGCGTCCAGGACCTGCACGAACCGGGGGTCGCCGAGCAGTGCCGAGGAGCGGGCCGCGGCGAGCACGGATCTGGCCCGCGGGTGGTCCGCGGGCAGCAGGTGCACGCCCACGGCGCGGCGAAGCTTCTCGTCGACCGCGCGCCAGCTGCTGAAGCCGTCCAGGCGGGTCACGCATTCTTCGAGCCGGTAACGCCTGGCGAGCTTGTGCCCGCTGTGCAGCTCGGGTGTGGCGATGGGGGGTTCGGCGCCTTGGCGCTCGCCGTCCGCGTCGCCCTTGTTCTCGTCCGCTGGCTCCTGGGCTTTTGCCACCCCGTCGGCCGTGGCCTCGTCCGCCTTGGCGGCCAGCGGTTCATCACCGCTGGTGTCAGCCACGTCGACGGCAGCCGTGCTACGTTCCGCCACCGTCGTTCCTGCCTCCCCATCCGTTGCGCGCTGTTGAACAGCCATGCCAATTGTGCCCACAGTCCGGCGCTATGCACGACACGCGGCGGCCGGTGATGGTTGTGCGGGGCCGCCGGGCCGTCAGCGACCGAGACGTCCGCGCACCATGCCGACCATGGCGTTGAGTTCCACGATCCGCATCCTCTTCGCGGCGAGGAAGAAGACGCCGAGGAGCACGATGCCGCCCACGACCAGCGCGGCGAGCGACCCGAGGGCGTCGCTGCCCAGGACCCGCATGATGCCGAAGGCCGCTGCTCCGCCGAGGATCGCCGCCGGTACGGAGGCACCGGAGAGCCTGGCGTACGTACGCAGGACGTGTGTGCCGTCCAGGTCGCCCCCCAGCCGGTTGCGCAGGCGCCGCCAGGCCACACCGACACCGATGGCGTAGGCCAGCCCGTAGGAGGCGGCCATGCCGACCACGGCCCACTGGGCGGGCAGGACGAAGTAGCAGACGGCGGAGGCCGCGGCGTTGACCGCGGCGACGATGACGGTGTTGTAGAAGGGGGTCCGGGTGTCCTCGTACGCGTAGAAACCGCGCAGGACGACGTACTGCACGGAGTACGGGATGAGACCGAGCCCGAAGGCCATCAGAGTGAAGCCCATGGCCTGGGCGCCCTCGTGGCCGGTGGAGGCGAACAGCAGGGTGCACATGGGAACGCCCAGCGCCAGGAACGAGAAGGCGACCGGGACGATCGCGACGGCCGAGTTGCGCAGTCCCTGGGAGATGTCGTCGCGGACGGCGCCCGGGTCGTTGTCGTGCGCGGCGCGGGAGATGCGGGGCAGCAGGGCGGCCATGACGGAGACCGTGATGATGGCCTGCGGCATGCCCCAGATCAGCTGGGCGTTGGAGTAGGCGAGGATGCCCGCGCCGTCCTTGCCGGAAGCCTTGCCCGCCGCGGTCGCGAGCTGGGTGACGACGAGGACGCCGGCCTGGTTGGCGAGGACGAACAGGACGGTCCACTTGGCGAGCTTGACGGTCTTGCCGAGCCCGTGGCCCTTCCAGTCGAAGCGGGGACGGAAGCGGAAGCCGGTCTCACGCAGGTACGGGAGCATGGCCAGGGCCTGGACGGCGAGGCCGAGCAGGGTGCCGATACCCAGCAGCCTGATGCCCTCGTCCGGGATCGTCTGCACGCCCATCCGGGTCTCGGCGGAGGTGCCGTAGACCCAGATGAACAGGCCGAAGGTGACGATCATGACGATGTTGTTGAGGACGGGCGTCCACATCATCGCGCCGAACTTGCCACGAGCGTTGAGGATCTGCCCCATCACGACGTGCACGCCCATGAAGAAGATCGTGGGCAGGCAGTAGCGGGCGAAGGTGACGGCGACGCTGTTCGCCGCCTCGTCGTCGGCGATCGGCAGGGACATCAGGCGGACCAGCAGCGGCGCCGCGAAGACCGCGACGGCCACGATCACGCCGAGCGCCACCATGACGAGGGTCAGGAGGCGGTTGGCGAACGCCTCGCCGCCGTCCTCGTCGTTCTTCATCGCGCGCACCAGCTGCGGCACGAAGACCGAGTTCAGGCCGCCACCGACGGTGAGGATGTAGATCATCGTCGGCAGGGTGTACGCCACGGTGAAGGTGTCACCGAGGAAGGAAGCGCCCAGAGCCGCGGTGATCACCAGGGAACGCACGAAGCCGGTGAGGCGGGAGACCAGCGTGCCCGCGGCCATCAGCGCGCTCGACTTCAGCACGCTCGCCGCGCGGCCGGCGGGCTTCTTCGGCGGGGCGGGGGCCGGGGCCGGTTCGGGGGCGACCACGGGGGCGGGCTGCCCCGGTGCCTGCTGGTCGCGGTAGAGGTGGGCGAACGCGTCCTGCTCGGCGGGTTCCTCACCCGCCTTGGTGACCAGTTCGTCCACGCCCACGAACTCGGTGGTCGCGGCGTCGTCCCCGTACGGCAGGCGGCGCGAGAAGCCTTCCGGCTCGGGCGGCGGGGTCTGCGCCCACACGTGCGGGTCCGGCGCGTACTGCGGCACGGACGGCTGCTGGTACAGCGGCTGCGGCTCCTGGTAGGTGCCGGGCGGCGGCGGGGGGTGCGAGGCGCGGTCGTAGAGCGCCTCCGTCACCGGGTCCTGCGCGGTGAGGTCCTGGGAGCGGTACGGGTCGTAGCTGTAGGCGTCCTGGACGTACGGGTCCGGGGCGGCATAGGGCTCCTGGCCGGACTCGGGATGCCGGGCGGACTCGGGATGCTGCGGCGACGGCACATGGCCTGCTGCCGAGGGCTCCGGGGGCGCACCCCGGAAGGGCGTGGTGCCACCCGCGCCCTGTCCACGGTCACCGTCGTACGGCGCGTTCACTGGTGCTCCCCTCGAGCTTCCTGTTCCGGCGAGCTGTGCCCCGCTGGCCGACCATGCTGATCCTGTGGGCCGGCCGGAGATCCGGGGACTCTCTCCCGGGAAGACGCTGCATTGCAACCCCACCTCATCGTCCCCGGCCGCCCGGTCACGGTGTTGCTCAACGGTCCACTTTCTCACCCGTGCCCGACGGGTTGCTGCTTTCGGGACCGGTGTCCGGTGTCGGGTCACTCGGCTGCTCGGAGTCGTCGCCCTCGCCGTCGCCCCCGTCGGCGGCCTCACGGGCCGCCGCGCGCTTGCGCTGGGTGTACATCCTGATGCCGGCGAGAACCAGCAGCAGCACACCTCCGGCGATGACAAGCATCACGGTCGGGGTGAACTCGTTGACGTCGACCGTGAACACCATGCTGCGGCCGTACGGCGTGCCGTCCTCGGTGTAGAGCTGGGCGATCACCGGGACCGGGCCGTTGGCGTTGGCGGTGGCGGTGAACTTCACCGACTGGCTGTGGCCGCCCGCGACCTTCACCGGCTGCTCGGCGACGGTCTGCCCGCCGTCCATGTTGAGCCGGGTGGGCTTGGTCGACGTGAGCCGCAGCACCAGGTGCTCGACTCCCTGCACCAGCTTGTTCTGAACGGTCACCGGCACCGTCGCGCTGCGCCCCGACAGGGTCGCGTCGGACTTCTGGATGAGCTGCACTTCGTCGGTGAGGCTCGCCAGGTAGCTCTGCACCCCGGTGCGGTACGTCTGGGCCTTCGGCCCGTTCCCGCGCCAGGACGTCGACATCGCGCGGTTGATCGCGTTGCCGAAGGGGGTGACCACCCGGTCGGGAGCGGTGAGGATCACCTTGAAGTTGTCCAGCTTGGCCTGCGTGGCCTTGATGTCCTGGAACGCCTTGGCCGCGAGCTCCTGCTTGCTCAGCGACCGGGGATACGAGGAAGGGCCGGGTACGTCGGTCGTGGCACGGGCGTCGGGCTTGGCCTTCGACGCAGCCTCCAGGTCCAGCGGCTGAGACCAGCGCTGGGCGTCGAGGCTGTGCAGGGCGCGCGCCATCGACTGCGCCTGGCTCGCGGACGGCAGCCGCTGCGGGGCGACCACGACGCTGCGTTGCTTCTCCTCGTCCTGGAGCGTCACCGCCAGGGTCTGGGCGAGGAACTTCTGTATGGCGAGGGTGGAGTCGCCGGCCTTCGACATGTCGCCCTCGAAGGCGGTGGAGAGCCGGGCGTCGGCGACCACCGCGGTGGTGCCGCCGCCGATCGGCCGAGCCGCGGTGGGCGTGTACGGCAGGCCGCTCGTCTCCTGGAGGCTGTCGCTGCGGGCGATCACGTTGTGTGCGCCGGCCGAAGTGGCGACATCGACGACCGACGGGTCGACGGCGCCGTTCACCGGCCAGGAGAAGTCGGTGGAAGGCTCCGTGTGGAGGATCGACTTCACGGTGGTGGCGGCGACATCGGTCGCGCGCCGCAGATGGCTGAGAGAGCCGGGCACGTCCTTGCCGCGGTGCGCCAGCGAGGCCAGGTCGGGGTCGGCGAACGGCAGGGCGACGACCTTTTTGCCCTCCACCGCCTTCTGGAGATCGCTCAGCCACCGGTTGGCGACGGCCTGGTTCTTGCCGGCGACGGTTGTTTCACCGTCGTCGGACTTGACGTCGTAGCTCTCGGTCATCGCGTTGACCGTGGCGAGCAGGTCCGGGTCGATGACCCAGGTCACCGGCAGTTCCTTGCCGAGCGAGACGAGCTGCTCCAGCCGCCCGCCCGGGGCGAGCTCCGCACCGAGGTCGTCGTTCTCGAAGACCGGGGTCTGCTGCTCGTCCGAACCTGTCTCGGCGGTGAGATGCGTCGAGGAGATCAGCGGCCAGAGATAGGTGAGCTGGGTCTTCTTCTCCGTGGCTTCGGGCTGCCAGGGGAGGAAGGTCCGCTGGACGCCCAGGGTCTGCTCGTACGGCCGGCTCGGGGTCTGTCCCGACAGGGACACCCCGAGCCGGTAGACGCCCTGATCATCGAGGTCCAGTTTGTCGACCGGCACGGTGATGCTGAAGCTCTCGCTGATGCCGACGGGGAGGGTCGCGAACTTCTTGGTGAATTTCCCGCCGAGCTCCGCGCGGTCGCGGACGTTCGCATCCCGGCTGTGCCGGTCCGCGGTATCGATCGCCGTTCTGCCGGACAGGCGCGGTCCCACGCTCAGTCCGACATGCGCGTCGGTGACGGCTTCCTTGCCCCTGTTGGTGACCGTGCCGGAAACGGTGATCTCCTCGCCCTCCACCGGGGCGCCGGGGGTCAGCGCGTCGAGGGACACATCGACCGTGTGCGAGCCGGTGGCCTTCTCGGCGGCCTGCGCGGGCGCGGCGGCCGGGAGGTACAGAAGGCCCGCCACCAGCGGGGCGCCGGCGAGCAGTCCTGCCGTGCGCCGCAGCCACCGGCGGGCAGGTGAGGGAATCATCCCCTGAAAGTCTGCCGCCTTGGCCACGCTCTCGCCCGTCCCTCGTCATCGTCTGCTGCCGGTGTTGGTTGTCGGTTCCTGCGTCCACGCATGGTAACGAGGTGTGCTGTGGCAAAGTGCTGCCGAGTGCTCCACGCGATCGGAAGGCTCCTCGGGGCGGCGGTAAACAGGGACGCTCCGGCCGGCCGGGGCACGTACCCTTTTCTGTTGTGCCGAACGCCAACGAAGACAATCCCAGTGCCCTGAATCAGGTGCAGCGCCGCGCGGTCAGCGAACTGCTGCGGGTCTCTCCTGTCGCCGACGATCTCGCGCGCCGTTTCCAGGAGGCGGGCTTCACCCTCGCGCTCGTCGGCGGATCGGTCAGGGACGCGTTGCTCGGCCGCCTCGGCAACGACCTGGACTTCACGACCGATGCCCGCCCCGAGGCCGTACTGAAGATCGTCCGCCCGTGGGCGGACTCGGTGTGGGAGGTCGGGATCGCCTTCGGCACGGTGGGGTGCCAGAAGGCGGGCTACCAGATCGAAGTCACGACGTACCGCTCCGAGGCGTACGACAGGACCTCCCGCAAGCCGGAGGTGTCCTACGGCGACTCCATCGAGCAGGATCTCGTACGCCGCGACTTCACCGTGAACGCGATGGCCGTCGCGCTTCCGGAGAAGGAGTTCATCGACCCGCACGGCGGCCTCGACGACCTCGCGGCCCGCGTGCTGCGCACTCCCGGGACCCCCGAGGAGTCGTTCTCCGACGACCCGCTGCGCATGATGCGCGCCGCGCGGTTCGCCGCCCAGCTCGACTTCGAGGTGGCCCCCGAGGTCGTCGCTGCGATGAAGGCGATGTCCGAGCGCATTGAGATCGTCTCGGCGGAGCGGGTGCGGGACGAGCTCAACAAGCTGATCCTCTCCACGAACCCGCGCAAGGGCCTGAGGCTGCTCGTCGACAGCGGTCTCGCCGGGCACGTGCTGCCCGAGCTGCCGGCACTGCGCCTGGAGAGTGATGAGCATCACAGGCACAAGGACGTCTACGAGCACTCGCTGACCGTTCTGGAGCAGGCCATGGACCTGGAGCAGGACGGGCCCGACCTGGTGCTGCGGCTCGCTGCTCTGCTGCACGACATCGGGAAGCCGCGGACGCGGCGCTTCGAGCAGGACGGCCGGGTCTCCTTCCATCACCACGAGGTGGTGGGCGCGAAGATGACCAAGAAGCGCATGACCGCCCTGAAGTACTCCAACGACATGATCAAGGACGTCTCGACGCTGGTGGAGCTCCACCTGCGCTTCCACGGGTACGGCACCGGCGAGTGGACCGACTCCGCGGTGCGCCGGTACGTACGGGATGCGGGCCCGCAGCTGGAGCGGCTGCACAAGCTGACCCGCTCGGACTGCACCACGCGCAACAAGCGCAAGGCGAGCGCGCTGTCGCGGGCGTACGACGGGCTCGAGGAGCGCATCGCTCAGCTTCAGGAGCAGGAGGAGCTGGACTCCATCAGGCCGGATCTGGACGGCAACCAGATCATGGAGGTTCTTGGTGCCGGCCCTGGCCCGGAGATCGGCAAGGCGTACAAGTTCCTGCTGGAGCTGCGGCTGGAGAACGGACCGATGGGCCACGACGCGGCGGTCGCGGCGCTCAAGGAGTGGTGGGCGACGCAGAGCTGAGGTCATGTTTCACGTGAAACATGACGGCGGGTGAATGCGGCGAGGGGCGGTGTTTCACGTGAAACACCGCCCCTCGCGTGTCCGCTGCTCCCGCTACAGGGCGCCCTCGGCCCGGTTCCAGCGGAACATGGCCGCGGCAACCGCCGCATAGAGGAGGGCGACCGCGACCACCAGGGCGGCCGAGCGGCCGTCAGCAGGCAGCACCATCGCGGCTGTGGCCGCGGCGCCCACGAACGCGACGTTGAACAGCACGTCATAGACCGAGAAGATCCGTCCGCGAAAGGCGTCGTCGACCGACGACTGCACCACCGTGTCCGTGGCGATCTTCACGCCCTGTGTCGTGAGGCCGAGCACGAAGGCGGCGGTCATCATCGGGACGGGCGCGAAGGGCAGGGCGAGGGCCGGCTCCAGCACGGCGGCCGTCCCCGCGCACATGACCGTCCACCCGTACGGCCCGAACCGCCCCGCCCCCCACGGTGTCAGTACCGCGGCCGTGAAGAACCCCGCCCCCGAGATCCCGACGGCGATGCCGAGCAGCGCCAGTCCCTCGGACCCGTCCCCCGGCCCGTCGGCCCAGGCGTACCGGCACAGCATCAGCACCATGATCGTCAGTGCGCCGTAGCAGAAGCGCATCAGCGTCATCGCGGCCAGCGCGCGTGCCGCGGCCCGGCGCTCCGACAGGTGCCGCAGGCCGTCGGCGAGACCCCGCGCGGTGGAAGCCAGTGCGGCGCCCAGTCGCGGCTGCACCTGCTCGGGGTCGGGGCCGAGCAGCTCGCGGCTCATGCGCAACGACGACAGGGCGGCACAGAGATAGAGGGCCGCTCCCAGGAGCACCACCGCCGCATCGGAGTCCGGCCCCACCAGCCGTACGGCGAACGCGAGACCGCCGCCCGCGGTGGCGGCGAGCGTCCCGGCGGTCGGAGAGAGCGAGTTGGCCACGACGAGCCGGTCGGTGTCGACGACGCGCGGCAGTGCGGCCGAGAGCCCGGACAGGACGAAGCGGTTGACGGCGGTGACGGAGAGGGCCGAGGCGTAGAAGAGCCAGTCGGGCACGGACGCGAGGATCAGCAGCGCCGTGCCGCAGGCGAGCACGGCCCGCAGCAGGTTCCCGTACAGGAAGACCTGGCGGCGCTGCCAGCGGTCGAGCAGTACGCCCGCGAAGGGGCCGACCATCGAGTAGGGGAGCAGCAGGACGGCCATCGCCGAGGCGATCGCGCCGGGCGAGGCCTGTTTCTCCGGGGAGAAGACGACGTACGCGGCGAGCGCGACCTGGTACACGCCGTCCGCGCACTGGGAGAGCAGCCGGACCGCCAGCAGGCGGCGGAAGTCGGCCAGGCGCAGGAGTACGCGCAGATCACGTACGACGGACATGCGAGCAAGCGTCACACACGTCGAGGGTCCCCGGGCGGAATTGCCCGGGGACCCTCGACGATCGGCCTGCGGCGGAGCTTCGGACGCGGCAGGCGCGCCAGGCGGAGCTCTAGCGCTCGACCTCGCCCTTGATGAAGCTCTCGACGGCGCGGTGGGCCTCGTCGTCGAAGTACTGAACCGGCGGGGACTTCATGAAGTACGAGGACGCGGAGAGGATCGGGCCGCCGATGCCGCGGTCCTTGGCGATCTTCGCGGCACGCACGGCGTCGATGATGACACCCGCGGAGTTCGGGGAGTCCCAGACCTCGAGCTTGTACTCCAGGTTCAGCGGAACGTCACCGAAGGCGCGGCCCTCGAGGCGTACGTACGCCCACTTGCGGTCGTCCAGCCAGGCCACGTAGTCCGACGGGCCGATGTGGACGTTGTCCGCACCGAGGTCGCGGTCGGGGATCTGCGAGGTGACGGCCTGCGTCTTCGAGATCTTCTTGGACTCCAGGCGCTCGCGCTCGAGCATGTTCTTGAAGTCCATGTTGCCGCCGACGTTCAGCTGCATCGTGCGGTCCAGGACGACGCCCCGGTCCTCGAACAGCTTCGCCATGACGCGGTGCGTGATGGTGGCGCCGACCTGCGACTTGATGTCGTCGCCGACGATCGGGACGCCCGCCTCGGTGAACTTGTCCGCCCACTCCTTGGTGCCGGCGATGAAGACCGGGAGAGCGTTGACGAAGGCGACCTTGGCGTCGATGGCGCACTGCGCGTAGAACTTCGCAGCGGCCTCGGAACCGACGGGCAGGTAGCAGACGAGGACGTCGGCCTGCGTGTCCTTGAGGACCTGGACGACGTCGACCGGCGCCTCGGCGGACTCTTCGATGGTCTGGCGGTAGTACTTGCCCAGGCCGTCGAGGGTGTGACCGCGCTGCACGGTGACGCCGGAGTTCGGAACGTCACAGATCTTGATGGTGTTGTTCTCGCTGGCGCCGATGGCGTCCGCGAGGTCGAGGCCGACCTTCTTCGCGTCGACGTCGAAGGCGGCGACGAACTCGATGTCCTTCACGTGGTAGTCGCCGAACTGCACGTGCATGAGACCCGGCACCTTGCCCGCCGGGTCGGCGTCCTTGTAGTACTCGACGCCCTGCACCAGCGAGGCGGCGCAGTTGCCCACGCCGACGATGGCTACGCGAACCGAACCCATTGGCGGTTGCTCCCTGTGTTCTCGACGAAGCCCTGCGGATGTGCAGGGCTTCACTTTGCGGTGTCGTCGGACGGATCCGGCCCGGTGTCGTCCCGGTGCGGGAGCAGGCCGTCCGTCTTCTCTTCAGATGTGATGTCGTGACGAGCCGGGCTTTCGGGGTCGGATCGTCGCTGATCCCTCCCCGCCCGCTCGCTCTCGATGAGCTCGTTCAGCCAGCGCACTTCGCGCTCCACGGACTCCATGCCGTGACGTTGCAGCTCAAGCGTGTAGTCGTCGAGCCGCTCACGGGTGCGGGCCAGGGAGGCGCGCATCTTCTCGAGACGCTCCTCCAGCCGGCTCCTGCGGCCCTCGAGGACCCGCATCCGCACTTCGCGCTCCGTCTGCCCGAAGAAGGCGAAACGAGCGGCGAAGTGCTCGTCCTCCCAGGAGTCCGGGCCCGTGTGGGAGAGCAACTCCTCGAAGTGCTCCTTACCTTCGGCCGTCAACCGGTAGACGATCTTGGCCCGGCGTCCCGCGAGGGAAGCGGCGAGCGCGTCCTCCGGAGCACTGCCGGCCTCTTCGATCAACCAGCCGTTCGCCACGAGCGTCTTGAGGCAGGGGTAGAGCGTTCCGTAGCTGAAAGCGCGGAAGATCCCCAGCGAGGTGTTGAGGCGCTTGCGCAGCTCGTAACCGTGCATCGGGGACTCGCGCAGCAGACCGAGCACGGCGAATTCGAGGATGCCTGAGCGCCTGCTCATCCTTCGCCTCCTCAGTCGCCGTCGGTCTTTATGCCGAGCTGATGTATCGACTCGATACATCCAGACGATAGAGCGGGAGCTTCGATGCGACAAGGGGAGCCATGGTGAACGGCGTCACATCACCATTTCGATGCGCGTAACTTGCCTGTTTTGAGGCGAACCTCGGCGCTGGGCGGGTTTTGACGGTGCGTAGTCTGTGCGGCATGCAGACCACCGGGAACCAAGTGACGCCAGGGAGCGTCCTCGTCCTGGATGTACATGAGGCCGTACGGATGAGCCCCACCCCGGGCTGTTCCGTACTTCGGGGGGACCGGAACTCACCTGCCGCTTCCAGGCGCTCTCGCCTGCCCGAGGAGTAGTCGTTCGATGAGCGAGCACCGTCGCAAACCGTCGCAGCCGCAGGACGGCGGACGCGCCGCGGCCCGGCGAGCCGCCCAGCAGCCATCAGGCCGCCGCGCGGCACCCACGCGGGACACCCACGCCAGTACCACCGAGTCGCCCTCCGGTCCGTACGGAGACGAGCGGCCGCCGGGGGGCAGGGCCGAAGCCCGCCGTGCCGCCCAGCGCGGCGCGGCCGGCGGCTCACGCCGGCGCGGCGCCGAGGCCGGCGGCCGTGGCGGCGCCGGGCAGGGGCGCGGAGGACCGCCGGCCAAGAAGCGGTTCATCGACTACCCGCGCTCGGACAGGTACGGGTGGCGGCGGTTCGTACCGTCCTGGAAGCTGATCGGCGGCACCTGCCTCGGCTTCTTCGCGATCCTGGTCGCGGGGATGGGTGTGGCCTTCGCCTGGGTCGATACGCCCGACCCGCAGAAGATGGCCCAGGCGCAGAACAACGTCTTCTACTGGTCCGACAAGTCGCAGCTCGCCGCGACCGGCGGTGAGCGCAACCGCCAGAACGTCCCCATCGGGCAGATCTCGAAGTCCATGCAGGACGCGGTGATCGCGGCGGAGAACGCCTCCTTCTACGACGACTGGGGCGTCGACCCCATGGGCATCGGCCGGGCCGTGTTCAACATGGCCACGGGCGGGGAGACCCAGGGCGGCTCGACCATCACCCAGCAGTACGTGAAGAACAACTACCTGGACCAGGAACAGACGCTTAAGCGCAAGTTCACCGAGCTGATCATCTCGCTCAAGGTCGGTGTGCAGGAGGACAAGAGGAAGACCCTCGCCGGCTATCTGAACACCGCGTACTACGGCCGTAGCGCCTACGGAATCCAGGCCGCGTCCCAGGCGTACTTCGGCACGGACAGCAAGGACCTGAAGCCGGACCAGAGCGCGTTCCTCGCCCAGGTCCTCAAGGGCCCGAACCTCTACAACCCCGACGGCGGCATCGGCACCAACGCCACCCCCGAGGCCAACACCGAGCGTGCCAAGGAGCGCTGGGAGTGGATCCTCGACCGTCAGGTGGAGGTGGGCCTGATGACGAAGGAGGAGCGGGCGAAGTACACGACGTTCCCCGAGCTCGAGGACTCCGCGGAGGCCACCGGCCTCACCGGCCAGAAGGGCTACCTGGTCGAGACCGCCAAGAAGTACGTGATGAAGCAGGCCGGTCTCGGGGTCGAGGACCTGGAACGCGGCGGCTATCGCATCTACACGACCTTCGACAAGAAGAAGGTCAAGGCGATGGAGAAGGCGGTCGACAAGACCCGCAAGGAGTTCCTGGACATCAAGGAGCGTCCGGAGAAGGACAAGTTCGTCCAGTTCGGCTCTGCCTCGGTGGACGTGAAGACCGGCGCGATCGTCGCCCTCTACGGCGGTGAGGGCTGGGACAAGAAGCACTTCACCAACAACGCCGACACCTCCGGCGTCCCCGTCGGTTCGACGTGGAAGCCGTATGTTCTCGCCGCGGCGATGGAGTACGGCACCCAGAACACCGCCGAAGGCGAAGGACTCTCGCCGGACAGCAAGTACAACGGCAACGACCTCACCGTCATCAAGAACCGCGACGGCGATCCCCTGATGAACAACAAGGGGCAGCCGTTCAGGCAGAAGAACGAGAGCCCCACGCCGTACGGCTACGTCACGCTCACCGAGGCGATGGAGAAGTCCATCAACACGCCCTTCGCCCAGCTCGGCCTCGACGTCGGCCTGGACAGGGTGCGCAAGATCGCGAAGGACACCGGCATCCTCGAAGACTCGATGGATCCGAACAACAACGCCTCGTTCTCCCTGGGTACGTCCACCCCGAGCGCCATTCGCATGGCCGACTCGTACGCGACGTTCGCCGCCTCGGGCAAGCACCACGAGCCCTACTCCGTCGTGAGCGTCGTCCGCAACGGCCAGGAACTGGCCGGCTTCGAGGCGCCCAAGAGCCAGCAGAACCTGGACAGTGACGTCGCGGACAACGTCACCGAGGTCCTCGAGAACGTCGTCCAGAACGGCACCGGAACCAAGGCCAAGGAGCTGGGCCGCCCGGCCGCGGGCAAGACCGGCACCACCGACAAGAACAAGTCGGCCTGGTTCGTCGGCTACACCCCGCAGCTGTCGACCGCGGTCACCCTCTTCCGCACGGACCCCGAGTCCCGCAAGCTGCTCTCCATGAACGGCACCGGCGGTGTGCCGTCCATCCACGGCGGTGACATCCCCACCGAGGTGTGGACGAACTACATGAAGGAAGCGCTCGAGGGCGAAGACGTGAAGGACTTCCCCGAGGCCGGCCCGATCGGTGAGAAGGCCGACTCGGTCGGTGCGCCGAGTCCGACGCCGACTCCCACGCCGTCCCAGACGCCTTCCGAGACACCGTCCCAGACGCCCTCCGCGACCCCCTCCGAAACGGAAACGGTCAAGCCGTCCGAGTCCGTCACTCCCTCCAGTGACGAGACCTGCTCACCGTTCGACTGGGCCTGCGACGACGGTGACAGCAAGGGCGGCGAGAACAACGGCGGCAACACCAACGGTGGCACGGACGCAGGCGGTACCGACACGGGCGGTACGGACGTGGGCGGTACCGACACGGGCGGTACGGACGCAGGCGGCACCGACACGGGCGGAACCACCGACGGCTCGACCACCGGCGGCAGTACCGACGGCAACAACGGGAACGGCAACGGCAACAACAGCAACGGTGGCCTGTTCGGAGGAGGCGACGGCTGACGCCACGCGCCACCCCCACCACCCCTGACGAGGGCCGTCGCACCCGGTGCGGCGGCCCTCGCCGCATGCACAGCCCCGTACGGCAGGATGACCCCCATGACGAGCGTGCACGAGGACCGGCCCGTAGTACGGCCCACGCAGCAGGACGAAGTCGCCGCGGCGGGCAGCGAGCTGATCGGCGGGCCCGCCGGCCGGTGGGCCGGGCTCGGCGCCGGCCGCCTCACGCCGGTCCGCGTCGTCGCCCTGGTCGCGATCGGCATGTTCGCGCTCGGCATGGTGCAGAAGATCCCCTGCTACGAGTGGGCATGGTTTCGCGGCACCAGCTCGCAGTACACGCACGCCTGCTACTCCGACATCCCCCACCTGTATCTGGGGCGGGGCTTCGCCGACGGCCTCGTACCGTACTTCGACCGCTTGCCCGGCGACATGCAGTTCCTCGAGTACCCCGTCCTGACGGGACTCTTCATGCAGGTCGCGGCCTGGCTGACCATGCCCTTCGACGGCTCCGTGCAGGAACGCGAACAGGCCTACTGGATGGTCAACGCGGGCATGCTGATGATCTGCGCCGCGGTCATCGCCGTCTGCGTCGCCCGTACGCACCGACGGCGCCCCTGGGACGCGCTGCTCGTCGCTCTCGCTCCGGCCCTCGCCCTCACCGCCACCATCAACTGGGACCTGCTCGCCGTCGCCCTCACCGCCGCCGCGATGCTCATGTGGTCCCGGGGACGTTCGCTGGCCTTCGGCATCCTCATCGGGCTCGCCACCGCCGCGAAGCTCTATCCCGTACTCCTCCTCGGACCGCTCCTCGTACTGTGCTGGAGGGCGGGCAGGTACCGCGAGTACGGGGCCGCGCTGCTCGGCGCGGCAGGGGCCTGGCTCCTGGTGAACCTGCCCGTCATGCTCTTCGCCCCCGAAGGGTGGAAGAAGTTCTACACCTTCAGCCAGGAACGGTCCGTCGACTTCGGGTCCTTCTGGCTGATCATCACGCAGCGCACCGGAAAGCCGCTCGACGTCGAAGCCGTCAACACGTACGCGACACTGCTGATGATCCTGCTGTGCGCGGGCATCGCGGCCCTGACCCTGACGGCACCCCGCCGGCCGCGCTTCGCCCAGCTGGCCTTCCTGGTCGTCGCCGCGTTCATCCTCACCAACAAGGTCTACTCGCCGCAGTACGTCCTGTGGCTCATCCCCCTCGCCGCCCTGGCCCGGCCGCGCTGGCGCGACTTCCTGATCTGGCAGTCCGGCGAGGTCATGTACTACCTCGGGATCTGGATGTACCTCGCGTACACCACCAGTGGCGACAAGCAGCGCGGGCTGCCCCCCGAGGGCTACCAGCTCGCCATCGCGCTGCACCTGCTGGCCACGCTCTACCTGTGCGCCGTCGTCGTACGCGACATCCTCATGCCGGGCCGGGACCCCGTGCGGCGCGACGGAACGGACGACCCCTCGGGCGGTGTCCTCGACGGCGCCCAGGACACGTTCGTCCTGGGCCGGGCGGCGCACCCGCCGCGGCGTGCCGCGCAGCACTCCGAGGGGCCCCGGGCGGAATGGGGCACCACCGCGTCCGGCGGCTGACGCCGCGGGCCGTCAGCGGTCGACGAGACGGTCGAACTGCGTGGTCGTGTGCCGCAGGTGGGCCACCAGCTCGTCGCCGACCTTCGGCTCCTGGGCGTCCGCGGGGACGAACAGGATCGACACCTGCATGTGCGGCGGCTCGGCGAACCAGCGCTGCTTGCCCGCCCACACGAACGGCGCGAGATTGCGGTTCACCGTGGCGAGCCCGGCCCGCGCCACACCCTTCGCACGCGGCATCACCCCGTGCAGCGCCTTCGGCGCCTCCAGCCCGACCCCGTGCGACGTACCACCGGCCACCACCACCAGCCAGCCGTCCGAGGCCACCTTCTGCTGGCGGTAACCGAACCGGTCGCCCTTGGACACCCGGGTCACATCCAGCACCGCTCCCCGGTACTGCGTCGCCTCGTGGTCGCCCAGCCACAGCCGGGTACCGATGCGCGCGCGGAAACGGGTCTGCGGGAACTGCTGCTGCAGCCGCGCCAGCTCCTCGGCCTTCAAGTGGCTGACGAACATCGTGTGCAGCGGAAGCCGGGCCGCCCGCAGCCGGTCCATCCAGCCGATGACCTCCTCGACCGCGTCCGAACCGTCCATGCGGTCCAGCGGGAGGTGCAGGGCGAAGCCCTCCAGGCGTACGTCCTCGATGGCCGCGTGGAGCTGCCCGAGCTCCTCCTCCTTCACCCCGTGACGCTTCATCGAGCTCATGCACTCGATGACGACACGGGCGCCGACCAGGGCGTGCACCCCGTCGACGGACGACACCGAGCGGATCACCCGGTCCGGCAGCGGAACGGGTTCCTCGCCACGCCGGAACGGTGTCAGGACGAGCAGGTCACCACCGAACCAGTCCTTGATGCGGGCCGCTTCGTAGGTGGTGCCGACGGCGAGGATGTCCGAGCCGAAGCGGGTCACCTCGTCCGCGAGCCGCTCATGGCCGAAGCCGTAACCGTTGCCCTTGCAGACCGGCACGATTCCCGGGAACTGGTCGAGCACGGACTTCTGGTGCGCCCGCCAGCGCGCGGTGTCGACATAGAGGGTGAGCGCCATGGCCGGTCCGGAACCTTTCTCGGGGCTGCGGTGTATCAGAGGTATGAAGGGGTGCGGAGACGAGCGGGGGTCAGCGGCGCGACATGTAGATGTCGAGCGCCTTGTGCAGGAGCTTGTTGAGCGGGAAGTCCCACTCACCGAGGTACTCGGCGGCCTGCCCGCCCGTACCCACCTTGAACTGGATCAGGCCGAACAGGTGATCCGTCTCGTCCAGCGAGTCACTGATGCCCCGCAGGTCGTAGACCGTCGCGCCCATGGCGTACGCGTCGCGCAGCATCCGCCACTGCATCGCGTTCGAGGGCCGGACCTCACGCTTGTGGTTCGCCGACGCACCGTAGGAGTACCAGACGTGACCACCGACGATGAGCATCGTCGCGGCCGCCACGTTCTCGCCCTCGTGGCGCGCGAAGTACAGCCGCATCCGGTTG
The DNA here is from genome assembly GCF_053591575.1 of Streptomyces altiplanensis. Lineage (NCBI taxonomy): Bacteria > Bacillati > Actinomycetota > Actinomycetes > Kitasatosporales > Streptomycetaceae > Streptomyces > Streptomyces altiplanensis. Next base: position 44,510 of record NZ_JBSFUB010000009.1, read on the forward strand.
GGGTCCTCGGAGTTGAGGGCCGTCCACATGCGCTCGAAGTACGAGAGGGGACGCGGCCGGAAGCGGTCGCGCTCCGCGGTGATCTCGTACAGCCGCTGCCACTCGGCCAGGTCTTCGTAGCCGCCCTGGACGACCTCGACACCGGCCTTCTCGGCCTTCTTGATGTTGCGCCGCCACAGCTGGTTGAAGCCCTTGTGGACGTCTTCCAGCGAGCGGTTCGCCAGCGGCACCTGGAAGACGTAACGGGGCTGCACGTCACCGAAGCCGGCGCCCCCGTCCTCGCCCTGCTGCCAGCCCATCTTCCGCAGCCGGTCCGCGACTTCGAAGGCGCGCGGCTCGATGTGCGTCGCCTCGATGTCGCGCAGGCGCTTCACGTCCGGGTCCTGAATGCCCGACTTGATCGCCGTCGCGTCCCAGCGGCGGATCACGACGGGCGGCCCCATCTTCACGGAGAACGCGCCCTGCTGCTTCAGGTGCGTCAGCATCGGCCGCATCCAGTCGTCCAGGTTCGGCGCGAACCAGTTGATGACCGGGCCCTCGGGCAGGTACGCGAGGTAACGCTTGATCTTCGGCAGCTGGCGGTAGAGCACCAGGCCCGCGCCCACCAGCTGGTCGCTTCCGTCGAACCAGCCCAGGCTCTCCGCGCGCCACTCCGCCTTGACATCGGCCCATGCCGGGACCTGCATGTGGCTCGCCGCGGGCAGGCTCTGGATGTACGCCAGATGCTGCTCTCGGCTGATGGTCCTCAGGGTCAGGCTCATGCGGGGCGCTCCTCGGCAGGTCTGTCCCCATGGGATCAGGGGCTCCGGCTCTCGCGCCGAAGCCTACTGCGCCATGGGAGCGCCCCGACTGGCCCTCCGGCCGAGCCGGTCCTATCCCAGCACTCCGCCGAACAGTCCGCCGTGCGCCATACCGAGGTAGAAGCCGATCGCGGACGCTCCCAGACCGAGGATCATCAGGGTCCGCTCGCGTGTCGTGGCCGAGATGAACTGGCCGTACGCACCCGTGAGGATCCCCACCAGCCCCGCCCACGAACTGAGCAGGTGCAGGCCGTGGAACATCGCCGAGACGAAGGCGACCAGGCCCAGCACCAGTGTCACCGCGAGCAGCGTGTCCTGGAGCGGATGGGGCTTGCCGTCCGTCTCGAAGAGGGAGGACGAGGAGCGTCGTCGCATTGCATGTGCCATAAGGCACCTCCTGCTCGAAGGCGGCGAACCGTGATGCCGCACACACCCGATGTGTACAGATTGTGGCCCTTCCCGGCCGGATTTCAACCGGAAGGCGGTGAGCAGGTAGTCTGTACGGTCTGCACCGGTGTCTGCCCACCCCAGAAAGCAAGCCTCTTCCCTCGAGGAAGCCAGCTTGTCAGTGGCGGCCGATACCGTTGCGTACGCATCACGACCCTCCTGCCACGGAACGACCGTGGCCGCTGAGTCCAAAGGAGGTGGGTTCCACATGCGTCACTACGAAGTGATGGTCATCCTCGACCCCGATCTCGAGGAGCGCGCTGTCTCCCCGCTGATCGAGAACTTCCTCTCCGTCGTCCGTGAGGGCAACGGAAAGGTCGAGAAGGTCGACACCTGGGGCCGTCGTCGTCTGTCCTACGAGATCAAGAAGAAGCCCGAGGGCATCTACTCGGTCATCGACCTCCAGGCCGAGCCTGCGGTCGTCAAGGAGCTCGACCGACAGATGAACCTGAACGAGTCGGTCCTCCGGACCAAGGTCCTCCGTCCCGAAACCCACTGAGCTCAGTAGCTCAGCGGTAATCGGGTCCGAGTAGCAACAAGCAGCCAGCAGCAATCCCCGCCGAGAGGTTCACCCATGGCAGGCGAGACCGTCATCACGGTCGTCGGCAATCTCGTCGACGACCCCGAGCTGCGCTTCACCCCGTCCGGTGCGGCGGTCGCGAAGTTCCGTGTCGCGTCCACTCCCCGCATCTTCGACAAGCAGACCAATGAGTGGAAGGACGGCGAAGGCCTGTTCCTCACCTGCTCGGTCTGGCGTCAGGCGGCGGAGAACGTCGCGGAGTCGCTTACGCGAGGCATGCGCGTCGTCGTTCAGGGCCGGCTCAAGCAGCGGTCCTACGAAGACCGCGAAGGCGTCAAGCGCACGGTCTACGAGCTGGACGTCGAGGAAGTCGGCCCCAGCCTCAAGAACGCCACGGCCAAGGTCACCAAGACCACCGGCCGAGGCGGACAGGGCGGGTACGGCGGCGGCCAGCAGCAGGGCGGCGGCAACTGGGGCGGAGCCCCCGGCGGCCAGCAGGGCGGCGGCGCTCCCGCCGACGACCCCTGGGCCAGCAGTGCACCGGCCGGCGGCGGTCAGCAGCAGGGTGGCGGCAACTGGGGCGGAAGCTCCGGCGGTTCCGCCGGCGGCGGCTACTCGGACGAGCCCCCCTTCTAGGGCGGGCCCGTACCCCACTTCTTGATCACACAGGAGAAACACCATGGCGAAGCCGCCTGTGCGCAAGCCTAAGAAGAAGGTCTGCGCGTTCTGCAAGGACAAGGTCACGTACGTGGACTACAAGGACACGAACATGCTGCGGAAGTTCATTTCCGACCGCGGCAAGATCCGTGCCCGCCGCGTGACCGGCAACTGCACGCAGCACCAGCGTGACGTCGCCACGGCAGTCAAGAACAGCCGTGAGATGGCGCTGCTGCCCTACACGTCCACCGCGCGATAAGGGAAGGGTGACCGAAAAATGAAGATCATCCTCACCCACGAGGTCACTGGCCTCGGCACTGCCGGCGACGTCGTTGACGTCAAGGACGGCTACGCTCGCAACTACCTGGTCCCGCGTGGTTTCGCGATCCGCTGGACCAAGGGTGGCGAGAAGGACGTGGCGCAGATCCGCCGCGCCCGCAAGATCCACGAGATCGCGACCATCGAGCAGGCCAACGAGATCAAGGCCAAGCTCGAAGGCGTGAAGGTGCGCATGGCCGTTCGCTCCGGCGACGCCGGCCGCCTCTTCGGTTCCGTCACCCCGGCCGACGTCGCTTCGGCGATCAAGGCCGCCGGTGGCCCCGAGGTCGACAAGCGCCGCGTTGAGCTGGGCTCCCCGATCAAGACCCTTGGTTCGCACCAGGTCTCCGTGCGTCTGCACGCCGAGGTCGCCGCGAAGCTGGACGTCGAGGTCGTCGCCGCCTAAGCGCTGCGCATCGCAGAGCAGTCAGAAGGGCCGCACCCCACGGGGTGCGGCCCTTCGCCGTTTCACGTGAAACGCAGCTCTCAGCGCGTGGCGCCCGTGACGACCCACCGACCCGAGCGGGTGCGCAGCAGGAGCGTCACCATCCGGACCGCCATCATCAGCGTCATCGCCCACCACAGAGCGGTCAGCCCACCGCCGATCACCGGTACGAGAAGAGCGACCGGTGTGAAGACCGCCAGCGTCACCAGCATGGCCCACGCCAGATAAGGACCGTCGCCCGCGCCCATCAGCACACCGTCCAGCACGAAGACGATGCCCGAGACCGGCTGGGACACGGCCACCACCAGCAATGCGGGCAGAAGCACGTCCTGTACCACCGGATCGCTGGTGAACAGAGGGATGAACAACGGCCGTGACACCACGACCAGCACCCCGAGCACCACCCCGGAGACGATGCCCCACTGCACCATCCGCCGGCAGGCCTCCTGCGCACCCTTGGCGTCATTGGCGCCCAGGTAACGCCCGATGATCGCCTGGCCCGCGATGGCGATCGCATCGAGGGCGAAGGCCAGCAGACTCCACAGGGACAGGAGGATCTGGTGGGCCGCGACATCCGCGTCACCGAGCCGGGCGGCCACCGCAGTGGCGATCATCAGGACGGCGCGCAGCGAGAGCGTACGGACCAGCAAGGGTGCGCCGGCCTGTGCGCAGGCCCTTATGCCTGCGGCGTCGGGGCGCAGGGACGCGCCATGGGCCCTGGCGCCCCGCACCACCACCGCGAGATAGGCGGCAGCCATTCCGCACTGGGCGATCACGGTGCCCCACGCGGAACCGGCGATGCCGAGTCCGGCACCGTACACCAGGCCCACATTGAGGGCCGCGTTGGCGGTGAAGCCACCGATGGCGACGTAGAGCGGGGTCCTGGTGTCCTGGAGACCGCGCAGGACGCCTGTGGCCGCAAGTACGACCAGCATGGCGGGGATGCCGAGACTGGAGATCCGCAGATAGGTGATGGCGTACGGGGCCGCCGTGTCAGAGGCGCCGAAGACATCGACGAGCCAGGGGGCGGCAGGCAGGACGACCGCGACCACTGCGGCACCGAGGAGCAGTGCGAGCCAGATGCCGTCCATGCCCTGACGGATGGCGGACGCGAGGTCACCCGCACCGACACGACGGGAGACCGCGGCGGTGGTGGCGTAGGCGAGGAAGACGAAGACACTCACGGCGGTCATCAGGAGCGGGGCGGCGATGCCGAGGCCGGCGAGCTGCGGGGTGCCGAGGTGGCCGATGACGGCGCTGTCGACCATCACGAAGAGCGGCTCGGCGACCAGGGCGCCGAAGGCAGGGAGGGCGAGTGCGATGATCTCGCGGTCGTGTCGGCGTCGGCTGGTCCTGGCTGCCGTGGAGGCCTGAGTCATGGAGTCAATCTAATCTTCCACAGGTAAGTGATGCAATGGCCCTGTGATCCTTACGGACGGACGCTTTCCGGCTCCGGGTGTGTGCCGTTTGTTCTGATCTTGAACCGGGCGGCGAAGTTTTTCTTCCCCACAGCCGGTGGATGGAGAAAAGGCAGGTCAGGGTGGTGTGGACAGGGCTGCTATGAGTTTGTCCACAGTGCTGTCCCCCGGTCCGTGCACAGGTTCTGGGGAGTTCTCCACAGCAACTGGTCTTTCTTCCACAGGGCCTGTGGATAACCAGATTGGCTGAGGCTGCCCGCGGGCCTACCGTGGTGCGGCGCCCGCCTTCTGTTCCGGCCCTGGAAGCGCGTCGAACTCGATGCGCCGGAACCGGAGTCGGGCATCTCATTTGTCAGAGCCGTGCCGTAAGAAAGAGTGGCACAGCGAGGTCCGCGAAGCGGACGGGAGGAGGTGGCCCGGTGAGCATTTCCGAGCCATTGGACGACCCCTGGACCGACAGCGGTCCCGGTGACCGTCTGCCTTCCCGTCGGCGCCGTGGCGAAGGCCGGGGCCGCGACGAGCAGCACGACCGCGGCGGCGAGAGCGGTGGCTGGGAGGGCGGCTCCCCCGCTTTCGAGCGGGTGCCCCCGCAGGACCTCGATGCCGAGCAGTCCGTTCTCGGCGGCATGCTGCTATCGAAGGACGCCATCGCCGACGTGGTGGAGATCCTCAAGGGCAACGACTTCTACCGCCCGGCCCACGAGACCGTCTACACGGCGATTCTCGACCTCTACGCCAAGGGCGAGCCGGCCGACCCCATCACGGTGGGCGCCGAGCTGACCAGGCGCGGCGAGATCACGAAGGTCGGCGGCGCCTCGTACCTGCACACCCTGGTGCAGACGGTGCCGACCGCGGCCAACGCGGAGTACTACGCCGAGATCGTCCACGAGCGGGCGGTGCTGCGCCGGCTGGTCGAGGCGGGCACGAAGATCACGCAGATGGGATACGCGGCCGACGGCGATGTCGACGACATCGTCAACGCCGCCCAGGCCGAGATCTACGCCGTCACCGAGCAGCGCACGAGCGAGGACTACCTGCCGCTCGGCGACATCATGGAGGGCGCGCTCGACGAGATCGAGGCGATCGGTTCCCGCACCGGCGAGATGACCGGTGTGCCGACCGGTTTCACGGACTTCGACTCGCTGACCAACGGCCTGCACCCGGGCCAGATGATCGTCATCGCGGCCCGTCCCGCCATGGGCAAGTCGACGCTGGCGCTGGACTTCGCGCGGGCCTGCTCGATCAAGAACAACCTGCCCAGCGTGATCTTCTCCCTCGAAATGGGGCGCAACGAGATCGCGATGCGCCTGCTGTCGGCCGAGGCCCGGGTGGCACTCCACCACATGCGTTCGGGCACGCTGACGGACGAGGACTGGACGCGGCTTGCGCGGCGTATGCCGGATGTCTCCCAGGCGCCGCTCTACATCGACGATTCGCCGAACCTGTCGATGATGGAGATCCGGGCGAAGTGCCGTCGGCTGAAGCAGCGCAATGACCTGAAACTGGTGATCATCGACTATCTGCAGCTGATGCAGTCCGGTGGTTCGAAGCGGGCGGAGAGCCGTCAGCAGGAGGTCTCGGACATGTCCCGAAACCTCAAGCTGCTGGCGAAGGAGCTGGAGCTCCCGGTGATCGCGCTGTCGCAGCTGAACCGTGGTCCCGAGCAACGGACCGACAAGAAGCCGATGGTCTCCGACCTGCGTGAATCAGGTTCCATCGAGCAGGACGCCGACATGGTCATCCTGCTGCACCGTGAGGACGCGTACGAGAAGGAGTCGCCGCGCGCCGGTGAGGCGGACCTGATGGTCGCCAAGCACCGTAACGGTCCGACGGCGACGATCACGGTGGCGTTCCAGGGCCACTACTCGCGCTTCGTGGACATGGCGCAGACGTGACGCCCCGGCCGGCCCACATGCAGGGCAGTGACTCGAACGCCTCGCTGCCGCCCTGCCCTGTTCCCTCTTCACCCTTCACCGAAGCCGACCGGTGCCGGCGTCGGCGGTGTCACGGCGTCCGCCGGGCCGGGCATGTGTCCACAGGCCCGGCCTGCGGCAGCGAAACGGTGAACGCGCAACCGGGCCTCCTGGAAAGGGGTCGACGGGGGCGAGACCGCGCCGGTAGGTCTTGACCATGACCTCACCGCTCGAAGAGCTGCTTCCCGGTACGCAACGTGCCCTTCTGCACCGCATCGCCGCCGCACAGGCCGAAGGCAGGGCGCCCTCGTTCGTCGCCGCGGTGGCCCGTGACGGGCAGACCGTCTGGACGGGCTCTCGTACCTCGGTCGACGGACACGGGCCGGATGCCGGTACGCAGTACCGGATCGGTTCGATCACCAAGACGTTCACCGCTGTGCTGGTGATGAGGCTGCGTGACGAAGGCCTGCTCGACCTCGGTGACCCCCTGGAGAAGCACCTCCCGGGGACGGGGGTGGGTGAGGTGACCGTCGCCCAACTGCTCAGTCACACCGCGGGGTTGGCGGCGGAGACTCCGGGGCCGTGGTGGGAACGGACCCCGGGTTCCCTGCGCCCCGGGCTCGGTGATGTGCTGGGCGAGCAGCCGCGCATGCACCCCGTCGGGCGTGTTCACCATTACTCCAACCCGGGCTACACGCTGCTCGGCCGGCTCGTCGAGGCCGTACGCGGGGATTCCTGGGCCGACGTCCTGCGGCGCGAGGTTCTTGAGCCGCTGGGCATGCGCCGTACGAGTGCGCAGCCCGAGGCCCCGCATGCCGGTGGCTGGGCCGTGCATCCGTGGGCGGACGTGATGCTGCCCGAACCGGCCGTGGATCTCGGGGTGATGGCTCCGGCCGGTCAGCTCTGGTCGACGACCGCCGATCTCTGCCGCTTCGCCGTGTTCCTCGCGGCGGGCGACGAGAAGGTGCTGAGTGCCGGGTCCGTACGGGAGATGCGCACGCCCGCCGCTCCGGCGGGCCCCGGAGAGGCGACCGGCGGTTACGGGCTGGGGATGCAGATCGTCCACAGCGGTGGACGGACGCTGGTGGGGCACACGGGTTCGCTGCCGGGCTTCGTCGCGGGTCTGTGGATGAGCGTGGAGGACGGGGTGGCCGCGGTCGCGCTCGTCAACGCCACGTCAGGGGTGTCCGCGCCGGCGGTGGCGGCCGACCTGATCCGTATCGTCGTCGAGGCCGAGCCGCGCATCCCGGAACCTTGGCGGCCGCTGGCCGAAGTCGACCAGGAGCTGCTGACGCTGACAGGCCCATGGTTCTGGGGCACGTCGTCGTACGCCCTCTCTCTTGGCGCCGACCGCGCGCTGGAGCTCCAGCCGCTGCGGGGCAGTGGCCGGGGCTCGCGCTTCGCCGCCCGGCCGGACGGGACCTGGACCGGTCTCGACGGCTACTACCTGGGGGAGACGCTCCGGGTGGTACGGCGGGAGGACGGCTCGGTGAGCCATCTCGACCTGGGATCGTTCGTCTTCACGCGTGAGCCGTACGAGCCGGCGGATGTGGTTCCCGGGGGTGTGGACGAAGGCGGCTGGCAGGCGCTGTGATGTTTCACGTGGAACCGGGCTGTGGGTCCTGGATTCCAGCAGGGTGACTTCATGGGCCCTCTGGCTCGTCTCCTCCTGGGCCCTCGGGTCCGTTCGAGCGGGACGACGAGCCGAGTCGGACAAGGGAACGGTCGTCAGATGCTCATCTTGAATCCGACATGGGAGGCTTCGAAGCCGAGCCGTTCGTAGAAGCGGTGGGCGTCGGTGCGGGTGGCGTCGGAGGTCAGTTGCACCAACTGGCAGTTCTGGCGGCGGGATTCGTCGATCGCCCACTCGATCAACTGTGTCCCGAGGCCGCTGCCGCGCTCGTCGGCATGGATGCGTACGCCTTCGACGACCGAGCGGGTGGAGCCGCGCCGGGACAGTCCGGGTATGACGGTGAGCTGCAGTGTGCCGACGACCCGGCCCTCGCGTACGGCGACGACCACGTGCTGGTTCGGGTCGTCGGCGAGCCGGGCGAGGGCGGCGGTGTACGGGGCGAGGTCGTCGGGGGACTCGCGCCGGGCGCCCAGTGGGTCGTCGGCGAGCATGGCCACGATCGACGGGAGGTCGCCGGGGACTGCGGGGCGTATCTCAAGATCGCTCATGGAGCGCAGATTACGCAGTCGGCACGGGCATCCGCAGTTCTTCGACGGCCTTGACCAGGGGGGCCAGCTCGGGGTTTTTCGCGGCCTCGTCGAGAGCCTCGCGCAGTGCGGCGTCATTGGTGGGCCGGGTCTCGGCGAGCAGGGCCAGGCCGGCTTCGGTGACGTCGGTGTAGATGCCGCGCCGGTCGGTGTCGCAGAGGTAGCGGGTCAGCAGGCCGCGGTCCTCGAGACGGGTGACCAGACGGGTGGTGGCGCTCTGGCTCAGTACGACGGCGTCGGCGACCTGCTTCATCTGCAGGTGTCCGCCGGTGCCGTTGTGCTGGCGGCTGAGGACGTCGAGGAGCGAGTACTCGCGCACGCTCAGGCCGTGGCGGCTCTGGAGGGCCTTTTCGATGTGGGCGTCGATCCTGCCGTGCAGCAGGGAGAGGGCGCACCAGCCCTGGGAGAGCGCGGTCAGGGCGGGGTCTGTCGCTGTCATGGATCTCTCCTTGTCCGGAGCCGCTTGAGCCCGGAAACCAGGATAGACGACGAGCGCAATAGCCCGCGCTTGCATTTAGCCAGCGTCTGCAATTATTGTGGACGCTCGTAAAGTGCATGTGCAATCTATTCGGAAGGTCTGGCCATGCCACTCGCGCTCCTCGCCCTCGCCATCGGGGCGTTCGGGATCGGCACCACAGAGTTCGTGATCATGGGCCTGCTGCCTGAGGTCGCCACCGACTTCGGTGTCTCCATCCCCACCGCCGGCTACCTGGTCAGCGGCTACGCCCTCGGTGTCGTACTGGGCGCTCCGCTGATGTCGGTCCTCGGCACCCGGATCTCCCGCAAGCGCATGCTGATGCTGTTGATGGGACTGTTCATCGCGGGCAACCTGCTCTCGGCGCTCGCTCCCTCGTTCGGTGTGATGCTCACCGGCCGTGTGGTCGCGTCCCTCGCACACGGCGCGTTCTTCGGCATCGGGTCGATCGTCGCGGCCGACCTGGTGGCCCCGGAGAAGAAGGCCGGAGCCATCGCCATGATGTTCACCGGCCTCACCGTCGCCAACGTCGTGGGCGTCCCGCTCGGCACGTTCATCGGCCAGAGCTACGGCTGGCGGCTCACCTTCGCCGCGGTGGCGGCGCTCGGGGTGATCGGCCTCGCGGGCGTCGCCCGGCTGGTACCGGAGACGCCGAAGCCCGAGGGCGTACGGCTGCGCCACGAGCTGGCCGCCTTCCGTAATGTGCAGGTGCTGCTCGCCATGGCGATGACCGTGCTGGGCTTCGGCGGTGTCTTCGCCGCGATCACCTACCTCGCGCCCATGATGACCGGCGTCGCCGGCTACTCGGCCGGGTCCGTCACCTGGCTGCTGGTTCTCTTCGGGCTCGGCATGGTCGGCGGCAACCTGGTCGGCGGCAAGTTCGCGGACCGTGCGCTGATGCCGCTGCTGTACGTGTCCCTGGGCGCTCTCGCCGTGGTCCTGGCCCTCTTCACGGTCACCGCGCACCACCAGATCGCGGCGGCGGTCACGATCGTGCTGATCGGCGCGCTGGGCTTCGCGACCGTTCCGCCGCTCCAGAAGCGCGTACTGGACCAGGCCGCGGGCGCTCCCACTCTCGCCTCCGCCGTCAACATCGGCGCGTTCAACCTCGGCAACGCGCTCGCCGCCTGGCTCGGCGGCCTCGTCATCGCGGCAGGACTCGGTTACACCGCTCCCAACTGGGTCGGCGCGGTGCTCGCCGCCTCGGCCCTCGGCCTCGCGTTCCTGTCCGGCGCCCTGGAGCGCCGCACGGACGCCCGCAGCCGGATCGTCGCGGGATCAGCCTCCGGGCCGGCCGCCGCCGCTACCGCTTCCGCTGACGCCCTTCGCTGAACCAGTCGGCTGAACCAGTCGGCCGAACCAGCCGGCCGAACCAGCCGGCCGAACCATCCCCTGAACAACCAAGGAGTTCCCTCATGAGCACCACGACCACCACGACCGCCACCGCCGTCGTCCCGCTGACCGTCCAGGACGCCGAAGCACTCGTCGATGCGGCCCGACGCGCGGCAGAAGAGGCCGGGGTCACGGTCGCTGTCACCGTTCTCGACGCGGGCGGCCACCTGCTGGCCTTCCGGCGCGACGACCGGGCCGTGCTGATCGCCGGTGAGACCAGCACGCGCAAGGCGTACACCGCGCTCCAGCTGAACGCCCCGACCGCCGGTCTGGTCGACGCGGTCCAGCCCGGCGGGCTCTTCCACACCTTGCCGACCGCGCTGGAGCGCCCGCTCCTGTTCATCGCCGGAGGAGTGCCGGTCCACCGTGACGGCCGCCTGATCGGTGCGGTCGGCGTGGGCGGCGGAGCGCCCGACCAGGACCACGGATTCGCGACCGCCGCCGTCGAGGCCCTCGGCCGGTAGCCGGACCCGGACCCGGACCCGGACCCGGCCCTGGACACGACTCCGGACACGGGCCCGCCGTCAGCCCGCCGCGACTGTCAGGGGGGCGAAGCGGCGGGTCCAGTCGCCGGGTAGGGCGGGGATCTTGTAGGTCATCACGTCGTTGAAGGCGACCGGCTCCAAACCGCAGGCCTTCACCCAGGCCAGCAGTTCCTCGTGGCGTACGTCGATGTCGGTGCGCAGGGGGCGGTCCGTACCGGCGGCCAGGGAGGTGACCAGTGCCTTGGCGGTCTGCGTGTCCCTGGCGATCAGCGGGCCCACGACATGGGTGTGCATGTTGGGCCAGGCGGCGGCGTACCCGATGAGGCCGTTCTTGTCCTCGGCGACCCGGATCTGGTCGGCGAAGGCGGGCAGCCGTGTGAGCACAGGGGTGCGGTCCAGGCCGAAGACCTCGGTGTCCAGGCGCAGGATCGCGGGCAGGTCGTCGGCGGTGGCGGGGCGGGTCGGTACTCCGGCCGGGGGGCCGGACGGACGGAAGTGGCCGCAGACCATTTCGGCCCTGCCGGTCACGGTGAAGCCGAGTTCCTCGTAGAGCGGGCGGCCGTTGGGGGTGGCGTGCAGAGTGAGGGGGGTGTCTCCGGCTTCTGCGACGAGGTGGCGCATCACGCGGCGGCCGACGCCCTGCCGTGAGTGACGTTCGGCGACGAGCACCATGCCGATCGCGGCGAGTCCGGGTCCGTACGAGGTGAGGACGCTCGCGGCGGCGAGGCCTTTTCCTTCCGGTGCGTCGATGCCGTAACCGGCGCCGGAAGCGAGCAGCAGGCCCCATTTGTGTTCCTCGCGTAGCCAGCCCCGGTCTTCCGATAGGTCGGCGCAGGCGGTGAGATCGCCCAGGGTCAGGCGGCGGACAGGCAGATCGGCGAGGGAAGTCGGCATTGGATCAGGCTGGCTGACGCATCGATCGCGCGTCCACCGCTTTACGTGAAGAGGAGAAGGCGGCGCGGAGACGCCGGCCGCGACGGGTGAGCCCCCAGGGCTTGAGGACCGAGATCGCGGTCATGAAGGAGTAGGCCGTGGAGGCGACGGCCGGTGCGGCGACCAGGTTGCTGTCGGGGATGCCCAGGGCGGCGGCCGCACTGATACCGGGACGCAGCACGAAGATCGTGGCGGCGCCGGTGACGAGAGTCAGCCAGAACTTCACCCACACCCAGCGGTGCCTGGCCAGGCCCCACGGCGTACCGAGGGACAGCACCAGCCCGGTGGTCAGGGACAGCAGCGCCACCGGCGTGACCAGCCAGTCGCCGAAGACCTTCATGGAGGTGTAGGCGGCCCGCGTCATGGCAGCGGACCCGGTCGTCCAGGCGGTGGTGCCGAGGGCGAGCAGTCCGACGGTGAGGCCGAGCCAGCCCACGGAGGCGGCGACATGTGTGACGAGGAGCGCCCGGCGGGCGGGGCGTGAGAGTGGTTTCACGTGAAACACGGTGGCGGGTGAGGGGCTGGTCCGGCGTCTGGCAGAGGGAGTAACCGCGCGTACTAGCCTCGGCGTACATGACGCGACTTCACCTCTTCGATCTCGACGGAACGCTGATGCGAGGCTCGGCGGCGGCTGTCGAGATCTCCCGTCAGCTGGGTGTGAGCACCGAGATCGCCGAGCTGGAACGGGATTTTCTGCTGTACGGCCTGGCACCCGACGAGTTCGCCGTACGGGCCAGAGAGCTGTGGGCGCAGCTCACGCAGGCGCAGGTGACGGCGGCCTTCGAGGGTGCGCCGTGGCTGTCGGGCATCGAGGAGGTGTGGGCGGACATCCGCTCGCGTGGTGAGTACTGCGCCGTCATCTCCCTTTCGCCGGACTTCTTCGTGGAGCGGCTGCTGGCCTGGGGCGCGCATGCCGCGCACGGTTCCCGCTGGCCCGCGGTGCCCTTTCTGGAGCCGGTGGAACGGGCGGGCATCCTGAACGCGTCTGCGAAGGTGAACATCGCAGACCGGCTCTGCGAAAAATTCGGGCTGGGGCGGAGTGACTGTGTCGCTTACGGGGATTCGATGTCGGACGCGGAGATCTTCGCGGCGGTTCCGCTTTCCGTGGCCGTCAACGCGGATCACCACGTTTCGGATCTTGCCGTACTCACCTACCGGGGTGGCGATCTGCGCGAGGCGTACGCACTGGTAACTGAGGCGGTCCTGCCGGTAATTCCGGAATAGCCGCGGGGACAACGCGAATTGGAGGGTACGAGCAGCAGGGCAGGGGGCTTGTGTGCCGGGCTACCGCCGGTAGGGTCGACTCCGGTTTGCTCCCTGTGCCCTGGTGTCATAAGGCATGGGGGCAAAGCAGCCTAACCGGAGAACGGGCTCGGATGCCCGGACTTCCTGGTCCTTGTCCGATGCGAGAGCGGTGCCTGCCATGCTGCAACAACGGGAACTGCGGTCAATGTCACATTTTTGCCCGACTCACCCCGAATGGTGGCAGCGGCGTGATTAATGTGGGCTGTCGACATCGGCAGAACTGAAGCACAGGCCAGTAGCAGAGCGGGGAATTGCGAGCACGTTCCGGTCCCGGAAGTGCAAAGACCGACCGAGAGATGTTCGAGGCGAGGCACATCTATGGACGCTCCGACCACCACGTCGGCCGACAGCGGCACCTCCAGTGACGACGGCGGCGGCTGGTTCAAGCCGCGCAAGAAGCCGGACGCGGGGCTTCGGCAGCCGCCCGGCCAGGGATCCGAGACCGGCCAGGACCGGATACCGGGCCCCAGCCGTCCGGTGTCCGCGATACGCCCGGTGGGCACCGGCGCATCGCGCCCCCAGCCCGCCCACGTCTCCGCCCCGGCCTCCGACGCCCCGGCCGCGGCGCCGGTAGCCTCCGCGGCGGCGGCCCCCGAAGCGCCCACCGCGCCCACCGTGCCCGCGGCGCCCGCCGCCCCCGTTTCTCCCGACGCCGCCCTCATCCGCCGCACCCTCGCCGACATCGGCCCCGACGCCGGCAAGGTCACGTCGTACTTCTACGCACTCCTCTTCACCCGCCACCCCGATCTGCGCGTGCTCTTCCCCGCCGCCATGGACACCCAGCGCGACCGCCTCCTCAAGGCGCTGCTCACCGCCGCCGAGCACATCGACAACAAGCCCGTGCTCACCGAGTACCTCAGCAACCTGGGACGCGGTCACCGCAAGTACGGCACCCAGGCCACCCATTACCCGGCGGTCGGCGAGGCCCTCCTCGGCGCGCTGGCCCGTTACGCGACGACCACCTGGGACGACGAGTCCGAGGCCGCGTGGATCCGTACGTACACGGCGATCTCCCAGATCATGATCGACGCGGCCGCCGAGAACGAGCTCCGCGCGCCCGCCTGGTGGCAGGCCGAAGTCGTCTCGCACGATCTGCGCACCCCCGACATAGCGGTCATCACCCTGCGTCCCGACCAGCCCTACCCGTTCCTGGCCGGCCAGTACACGAGCCTGGAGACCCCCTGGTGGCCGCGGATCTGGCGGAACTACTCCTTCGCCGCGGCCCCCCGCCCCGACGGCCTGCTGTCCTTCCACGTCAAGGCGGTCCCGGCCGGCTGGGTCTCCAACGCCCTGGTCCACCGCGCCCGCCCCGGTGACACCGTGCGCCTCGGCCCCCCGGCCGGTTCGATGACCGTCGACCACACCACCGACAACGGTCTGCTCTGCCTCGGCGGAGGCACCGGCATCGCGCCCATCAAGGCGCTCGTCGAGGACGTGGCCGAGCACGGTGCGCGCCGCCCCGTCGACGTCTTCTACGGTGCGCGCAGCGACGACGACCTGTACGACATCGACACCATGCTGCGTCTCCAGCAGTCGCACCCGTGGCTGTCCGTGCGCCCGGTGGTCGACGGCAGGACGCAGTTCCCGGACGCGGTGATCGAGCACGGCCCGTGGAACTCCTACGACGCCTACCTCTCCGGCCCGCCCGGCATGATCCGCAGCGGCATCGACGCCCTCAGGAACCTCGGGATCCCCGGCGACCGCATCCGCCACGACTCCCTCGAAGAGCTGGTGGCGGCGGGCGACTAGCCCGGACCCGGACCGGGCTCTCAAGCCCCCGGGTCCTCAAGCCCCGGGGTCCTCAAGCCCCGGGCCCGTCACCCCAGGTCGTGGGCGTGCATCGCCCGTACGCCCTCGATGTTGCCGTCCAGGTAGTGCCGCAGCGACAGCGGTACGAGGTGCACCGCCGCGATCCCGACCCGGCTGAAGGGCACCCGCACGATCTCGTACTCTCCGCGCGGTTCGTCGACTTCGGGCCCGTGTCTGCGCGCGGGGTCCATGGACTCCAGCCGGCAGACGAAGAAGTGCTGCACTTTCACACCCGTCACCCCGCCGTCCGCGATGTGCTCGACGGTGTCGACGAAGCAGGGCACCACGTCGGAGATCTTCGCGCCGAGCTCCTCGTCGACCTCGCGGTGCAGGGCGTCGACGACAGTGGCGTCCTCCGGTTCGACGCCGCCGCCCGGCGTGAGCCAGTACGGGTCGACGCCTGGCTTGGTGCGCTTGATGAGGATCAGGTCGTCACCGTCGAGCAGGATGGCGCGTGCGGTGCGCTTGACCACGGGCCTCGGCGGCGCGGGGGTGGTTCCCTCGGGAAAAGAGGTGCCGGTCATGGCAGTACAGTGGCCCGCTCCGCCTGTTCTGAAACTCCCGCACCGCTGTTGTCCGCCGGGTACGGGCCGGCTCAGCACCAGTCGGTGGCGGCGCGCAGCAGCCACTCGTGCGCCCGCGCGATGTGCGCAAGGGTGAGCGTGCCGGTGCGTACGGCCAGGAAGTAGGTCCGCAGCGGCGGCACAGGCGGGTCGAGGAGCGCCACCACTTCTCCCCGCTCCAGGGCCTCCTCGCACAGATACCTCGGCAGTACGGCGAGCCCGGCGCCCGCGGCCGTGGCGTGCAGCACCGCCCGCAGGTCCGGCGCGATGACGGTGCCCGCCGCGGCCGGCCGGGTGTCGAAGACGGTGGTCCAGTAGCGGGTGACCAGCGGCAGCGACTCGTGGACCTCCACCACCGGCAGGTGCTCCAGCACCTGCGGCCCCTTGCGGCGCAGCAGCCCCGGGCCGATCCTTCCGGCCCAGCGCGGAGCGGCCACCAGGACGTGCTCCTCGTCGCAGAGCGGGCTTCCGGTGAGCAGGGTGCCGCGCGGCCGGTCCGTCGAGATGGCCAGGTCGTGGTGGCCGGCGGCGAGGCCCTCCAGGGTCTCCTGGGCGTTGCCGAAGGAGATGCGCAGCGTGAGGCCCTGGGCGATGAGCGGGGAGAGCGTGGGCAGGACGCGTACGGACGTGAACTCCGGCGGCCCCGCGAGGTGCAGGGTCCGTACGCCGGACTGTTCGTCGAGTCCGGCCTCGGTGATCTCGACGAGCGCGTCCAGGTGCGGCGCCGCCCGGTGCGCCAGCTCGTCGCCGACGGTCGTGGGCGTGACGCCGCGGGCCTGGCGCAGGAACAGCGGACGTCCCAACTGGCGTTCCAGGGTGCGTATCTGGCTGGTCACCGCGGGCTGCGACAGCCCGAGGAGGGCGGCGGCGCGGGTGAAGGAGCCGGCCCGGTGCACCGTGACGAACGTGCGGAGCAGAGCCAGGTCCACGGCGTGCCCTCCCGTCCCGGCGAAGTCGCCGACGGTCACAACTATAAATATGTCGATAGGTCTCTGTCGCTACAGTGATTGGACACTGACGCAGAGTCAACTAGCCTTTATTGCGCGGTTCTTCACGTATGGAACCGGGACGGTCCGAGTCATGAGGGGGGAGACTCGGACCGTCCGCCGTACGCAGGGGACGCGTCAGGGGGCGGCCGCGTCGAGTGCGCGCAGTACGTCCGCCACCAGGTCCTCGGGGTCCTCGGCCCCGACGGAGAACCGGACGAAGCCCTCCGGCACGGCGTCGCCGCCCCACCGTGCGCGCCGCTCGGCGGTGGACCGTACCCCGCCGAAGCTGGTCGCGTCCTCGGCCAGCCGCAGCCCGTCCAGGAAGCGCTCCGCGTACCCGCGGTCGGGCAGCGTGAAGGACACGACGGAGCCGAAGCGGCGCATCTGGCGCGAGGCGACGGTGTACGACGGGTCGCCGGGCAGCCCGGGATGGCGCAGCCCGCTCACGGCGGGGTGCTCGCGCAGCGCCTCGGCGAGGGCCAGCGCGTTCGCGCCCTGCTTGTCGGCGCGCAGCTGGAGGGTGGCCAGGGAACGGTGCGCCAGCCAGGCCTCCATCGGCCCGGGGATCGCCCCGACGACCTTGCGCCAGCGCCGTACCCGCGCCGCGAGTTCCGCGTCGCGGCAGGTCACGTAGCCGAGCAGGACATCGCCGTGGCCGGTGAGGCCCTTGGTGCCGCTGGCCACGGAGAAGTCCGCGCCGAGCTCCAGGGGGCGCTGGCCGAGCGGGGTGGCGAGGGTGTTGTCGACGGCGACCAGGGCCCCTGCGGCGTGCGCCGCGTCCGCGAGTCTGCGGACGTCGCACACGTCGAGCCCGGGGTTGGACGGCGTCTCGATCCACAGCAGCCGGGCCCCGTCGAGTACGCCGAGCTGCGCGTCACCGCCGGTCGGCGCGGTGCGCACCCGCACGTCGTACGCCTCCAGCTGTTCGCGTACGAGCGCGAGTGCCTGGTAGCCGTCGGAGGGCAGGACCACCGTGTCGCCGGCCCGCGTCTGCGAGAGGAGCACCGCGGAGACGGCGGCCATGCCGGAGGCGAAGACGACCGTCTCGACGCCCGTCTCCTCCGGTGCCTCCAGCTCGCCGATGGCCCGTTCCAGGTGCGTCCAGGTGGGGTTCTCGTCGCGTCCGTAGGTGTACGGTCCGGTCGGCTCGCCGGGCAGGTGGTAGTGCGCGGCGAAGACCGGCCCCGGGAGGGTCGGTTCGTACGCGACGGGGGCGGGCAGTCCGGCCCGTACCGCACGGGTGCCGTCGCCGGTGGGGCTGTTCATGGTGCTCATGGTTCAGTCCTTGTCGGGCAGGATGACGTTCATCGCCCACGAGACGACGCTGATGACGAGGGCGCCGAGCAGAGCCGTCCAGAACCCCTCGACGCGGAAGGCGAGGTCGAACGTGTCGGCCAGCCAGGAGGTCAGCAGCAGCATCAGCGCGTTGACCACCAGCGTGATCAGGCCGAGCGTGAGGATGAAGAGCGGCAGTGTCAGCAGCTCCACGACGGGCTTGACGAGGAAGTTCACCAGGCCGAAGAGGAGCGCGACGACGATCAGCGTCAGCACCTTGTCGCCGGTGCTGTCGCCGGTCAGCGTGATGTCCTGGAAGAGCCAGACGGCTACCGCCAGGGCCGCCGCGTTGGCGATCGTCTTGACTACGAAATTCATCATGTGTCTGATCGTGGCAGACATGATCGGCGCCGGGCACCGGCGTACGAAGGGCCGAGGGGCGGACGGACGATGAAGGCATTCCGGCTGGACGAACTGGAGGCGGAGCGCGCCGCCAACGAGGGTGCGTATCTGCAGTTCCTGAGGGAAAGGAACATGTCGGTCGGGCTGTACGCCCTGGACGCGGGCGAGAGCGACCCGCAGCAGCCGCACCGTGAGGACGAGGTCTACTTCGTCGTCAGCGGGCGCGCGTCGATCACCGTCGGCATGGAGACGACGCAGGTGGGGCGGGGCAGTGTGGTGTACGTGCCGGCCGGGGTACCGCACAAGTTCCACCACGTCAGCGAGGACCTGCGGGTGATGGTCGTCTTCTCCCCGCCCGAGAGCTGATCCGGAAGTCGGGGTTCCCTAGGGGGCCGGTCAGGGGTCTTCAAGGGCTCCGGAGCCTCCGTGGGCCGTCCTTCCGCCCCTAGCATCGAGGTCAGGAAGAAAGCTTCGAGGGAGAAGAGGCAGGACGATGGCCGTGCGGGAGATATTCGCGGGGATGCCGTGGTGGGTGAAGTGGGTCGCGGTGCCCGTCATCGCTCTGGTGGTGTTCGGCGGCGCGATCCTGAGCGCGCTCGGTCTGCTGATCGGTCTTCTCTTCAAGGTGCTGGTCTTCGTCGCCCTGGTCGGCGGCCTGATCTACGTCGTGCGGAAGTTCATGGCGTCGTCCTCGTCGGGCGGCGACTGGTAGACCGAACGCGCCGTACGTACGCCTCCCGAACGTGCCGTACGTATGCCGCCCGGACGCCGTGCGTACGCCGTTCGGGCGCCCTCCACAGGGCCGTTAGCCCACTCGGGGGACCCGGATGGCAAACATCCCGCGCGCCCGGGGCGGGCGGTTAGGGTAACGATTCTCCGCCGCCCCTGGGACCCGTGGCCCGGCAACCGCGCCGGCCAAGGGCGATCCCCACTCCATCGGCCCAGGCCGGCGGCGAGCTCGCGGGGGCGGCCCCCGCAGGCGGGCGCACAGCCCGTCACCACGCCTGGGGGTGAGTCCTGTGGCCACGGCACACACCGCCGCTGCCCCGACCCTGATCGGTTCGGTGCAGCGCGCCCTTCGTCTGCTGGAGGCGGTGGGCGCCCATACCGACGGGGCCCCGGCCAAGCAGCTCGCCAGGGAGGCCGGCCTTCCCCTCCCGACCGCCTACCACCTGCTGCGCACGCTGGCGCACGAGGGCTATCTGCGCCGTCAGCAGGGAGTGTTCGTCCTCGGCGAGGCGGTCGGGCGGCTGACGTGCTCGGGCGCGCGGCAGAATCGTCGCGGCATGATCACGGACTCGCTGGAGCACTGGCGGGACGCGATCGGCGTCGCCGTCTACTTCGCCCTCTACCGCGAAGGCGAGATCGAACTCGTCGCGGTCGCGGAGGACCCGTCGTCACCCGCCGTGGAGGAGTGGGCCGACTTCCGTGCGACCTGTCACGCCCACGCGCTGGGCCAGTGCCTGCTGAGCCAGCTCGACGAGAGCTCCCGCAGGGACCACCTGGCCCGTCATCCGGTCGAGCCGCTCACACCGTATTCGGTGCGTGACCAGGAGACCCTGCTCGACCGCCTGGCAGCGACGGAACGGATGCGTCCGGTCGTGGAACGCCAGGAGTACGCGGTCGGATCCGTCTGCGCGGCCATTCCGATCACCGTCGGTTCCACCGCCGCCACGATGGCCATTTCCCTCCCCGTCGACCAGGAGCACCGGTTGCTCCCCGCGATCACACAACTACGCAGCGCGGCGGAAGTGTTGCTCGGCTCGTTCGCATTCTCTATCAGTATCTGAAATATCACTCCTTGTGATCTGCTACTGCTTCGATCACCATGGCGTCAAGAGGGCCAGGGGGAACGATTCCTGGCCAGTCTCACTAGTGCGGGGTTGAGCATGCGCGAGTCGGTTCAGGCAGACGTCATGATGAGCTTCCTTGTCTCGGAGGAGCTCTCCTTCCGGATCCCGGTGGAGCTCCGGTACGTGACCAGGGATCCGTACGCGGTGCGGATGACGTTCCACCTGCCCGGCGACGCCCCCGTCACCTGGGCGTTCGGCCGGGAGCTGCTTCTCGACGGTCTCAACATGCCGTGCGGCGAAGGCGATGTGCACATCGAGCCGACCGGTCCCGACGGGCTCATGGACGTGCACATCCGGCTCCAGGTCGCCGGGGACCGCGCGCTGTTCCGGGCGAGCGCGGCCCCGCTGGTGGCGTTCCTCGACCGTACGGACCGGCTCGTGCCGCTGGGACAGGAGTGCACCCGCGGGGATTTCGACGGGGACCTGGAGGACGCGCTCGACCGGATCCTCGCCGAGGAGCAGAGCGCCGGCTGAAGGCGCCGGCCGCAGGTTCCGGCCGCAAGGGCCGCAAGGGCCGCAGGGCTGCTTCAGCGCTTGCGGCGCCGGCCCCTGCCGCCGCCGCGTGCGGGGAGAGCCGCAGCGGCCCCGCCGGACCCCGGCCGGTCGGCCGAGACGACCAGCGCCGCGAGCACGGTGGTCACCGGAACCGACGCGACCAGGCCGATCGAGCCGATCAGTGTCCGTACGATCTCCTCCGCGACCAGCTCGCTGTTGGCGACCGTGCCGACACTGCTCTGTGCGATCGAGAAGAGCAGCAGCAGGGGCAGTGCGGCGCCCGCGTACGCCAGTACGAGCGTGTTGACGACGGACGCGATGTGGTCGCGGCCGATGCGGATGCCGGCCCGGTACAGGGCGCGCGGGCCCATCGACGGGTCCGCCTGGTGGAGTTCCCAGACCGCCGACGTCTGGGTGACCGTCACGTCGTCGAGCACACCGAGCGAGCCGATGATGACGCCCGCGAGCAGCAGGCCGCTCATGTCGATGTCCGGGTAGAGGCCGTGGATCAGCCCGGTGTTGTCGTCCGTGTTGCCGCTCAGGAACGCCCATCCGATGAAGAGCGAGCCCAGCAGTCCGATCAGCAGCAGTGAGATGAGCGTGCCGACGACGGCGACGGACGTACGGGCCGTCAGGCCGTGGCAGGCGTAGAGCGCGATGAGCATGATGGCGCTCGCCCCGACGACCGCGACGATCAGCGGATTCGACCCCTGGAGGATCGCGGGGAGGATGAACAGCGTCAGCACCGCGAAGGACACGGCGAGCGCGATCAGCGCCATCAGGCCCTTCATCCGGCCGACGACGATCACCGCGAGCGCGAAGATCCCGGCCAGCAGAGCCATCGGAATTCCGCGGTCCACATCGGTCACCGAGTACTGGAGGTCGCGGGGCGCGTCGGGCGCGTACGCCACCACCACGCCCTGACCCTCGTTCAGCTGTCTCGGCGCGTCGGGCTGGACGATCTCGGTGAACGTGCGGCCTTTGTCCTTGCCGGACGTGACCTCGATCGTGGCCCGCTCGCAGGTGCCCTGCTGGGCCTGCTGGGCCTCGCGGCCGGACGGCGTGGACGTGTCGCCGGTGGGAGGCACCTCGGCGGCGTTCACGTCCTTGCAGTCGACCTGCTGCACATCCGTCACCTTGCCCGACACGGTCTGCCGGTCGAAACCGACACCCGTGCGCTCGTGCTCGGGCGCGCCGCCCGGCCAGAGCACGACGAGGCCGACGAAGACGGCCGTGGCGAAGGGGATCAGCACGGCCGCGATGACCTTGCGCAGGTGCTGGGAGACGGGCGCGGCGGGCCCGTGGCTGTGGGTGTGGCCATGGATTTCGGGCGTTGGCTGGGGGGACGTCACCGACCGATCATCGCAAGAACGGAGGGGGCCCTCTGGCCAGCGCGCCAGAAATGACGCTAGCGTGGGGGCACCTTTGCACACGCGGGAGCTCGGAGCACCGGGCTGAGAGGGTGCTGACCTCCGTACGGACATACGTACGGAAGCCGCTGCGCCGACCGCCGAACCTGTTACCGGGTAATGCCGGCGTAGGGAGTAGGTCTCATGACCACAGCGGATGCACACACGCCTGCCACCAGCCAGGACGGCCGCAAGCCGGGCTGGCACAAGGGATACGTCACGGGCCCCGAGGGCTCGCGCACGGACCTCCGCGTGCCGGTCCGTCAGGTGCACCTCACCAACGGGAAGGACGTGACGCTGTACGACACGTCCGGCCCGTACACCGACCCCACCGTCGAGACGGACGTACGCCGCGGACTCGCGCCGCTGCGCGAGAACTGGATCATCGGCCGCGGCGACACCGAGGAGTACGCGGGCCGCCCGGTCCGCCCCGAGGACGACGGGATCAAGCACACTTCGCCGCGCGGGGGCCTGCGCAACCTCGACGCGGTCTTCCCGGGCCGTCCGCGCCAGCCCCGCCGGGGACGCGACGGCCAGGCGGTCACGCAGCTCGCGTACGCGCGCCGCGGGGACATCACGCCCGAGATGGAGTTCGTGGCGATCCGGGAGAACGTGGCGCCCGAGGTCGTACGGGAGGAGATCGCGGCGGGCCGCGCGGTCCTGCCGGCGAACGTGAACCACCCGGAGATCGAGCCGATGATCATCGGCAAGCGGTTCCTGGTGAAGGTCAACGCCAACATCGGCAACTCGGCGGTCACCTCCTCCATCGAGGAGGAGGTGGACAAGATGACCTGGGCGACCAAGTGGGGCGCCGACACGGTCATGGACCTGTCGACCGGCCGCAACATCCACACCACCCGCGAGTGGGTGCTGCGCAACTCCCCCGTGCCGATCGGCACCGTCCCGCTCTACCAGGCCCTCGAGAAGGTCGACGGCCGGGCGGAGGAGCTGACCTGGGAGATCTACAAGGACACGGTCATCGAGCAGGCCGAGCAGGGCGTCGACTACATGACGGTCCACGCCGGCGTGCGCCTGCCGTACGTCCCGCTGACCGCCCGCCGCAAGACCGGCATCGTCTCGCGCGGTGGTTCGATCATGGCCGCGTGGTGCCTGGCGCACCACAAGGAGAGCTTCCTGTACGAGAACTTCGAGGAGCTCTGCGACATCCTCGCGGCGTACGACGTGACGTACTCGCTCGGCGACGGCCTGCGGCCCGGTTCGATCGCGGACGCCAACGACGAGGCGCAGTTCGCCGAGCTGAAGACGCTCGGGGAACTCAACACGATCGCCAAGCGGCACAACGTGCAGACGATGATCGAGGGCCCGGGCCACGTCCCGATGCACAAGATCAAGGAGAACATCGACCTCCAGCAGGAGATCTGCGAGGAGGCCCCCTTCTACACGCTCGGCCCGCTCACGACGGACGTGGCCCCGGCGTACGACCACATCACGTCCGGCATCGGGGCGGCGATGATCGCGTGGTGGGGCACGGCGATGCTCTGCTACGTCACGCCCAAGGAGCACCTGGGTCTGCCCAACCGGGACGACGTGAAGACCGGTGTCATCACGTACAAGATCGCGGCCCATGCCGCGGATCTCGCCAAGGGGCACCCGGGGGCGCAGGAGTGGGACGACGCGCTGTCGGACGCCCGCTTCGAGTTCCGCTGGGAGGACCAGTTCAACCTGGCCCTGGACCCGGACACGGCGCGGGAGTTCCACGACGAGACGCTGCCCGCCGAGCCGGCGAAGACCGCGCACTTCTGCTCCATGTGCGGGCCGAAGTTCTGCTCGATGAAGATCAGCCAGGACATCCGGCGTGAGCACGGCGGCACGCAGGACGAGATCGAGGCGGGCATGGCGGAGAAGTCCAAGGAGTTCGCCGCCGCCGGCAACCGGGTGTACCTGCCGATCGCCGACTGAGCGCCCGGCGGGCCCCTGTCGGGGGGCGGGGCCCGCCGGCCGGCCGGTAACAGAACAGGCAGGAGCGTTCCGCCACTTGATCGTTTCTGCCTGCGCCCCCCGGCACGGGCGGAATCGATGTGGCCCATGGAGTGGTGGGCGCCGCCGGCCCCGGCGCTGTTCCACCTGGCGCCGGTCCACGTCCACGGCCGTGCGTCGGTGGAACGCGCGGAGGCGCAGGCGGTGCGCCGGCTGAAGGGGTCACTCGGGTGTGTGGTCCGGGCTGCCGAAGTCGGGACCGGAGAAGTCAGGGCTGGAGAAGCTCGGGCGCGGCCCCGGCGTGGTGCCGCCGTCCGGGCCCGGACTGCTGTAGTCGGGCCGTGAGTACCCCAGGTCGGGGATGCGGCCGGTGGACCGGTGCGGCCCCGGGCCGGGCGGGTCCGGCGCCGCACAGGCCAGGGCTTCGCGCAGGAACGGTACGACGCCCCGTTCCAGCAGGGCGTGCCGCCAGGCTTCCCTGGCCCGGGCGACCTCTTCCGGGAGCCCGCTTCCCCGGTCTTCGGAGAACGCCGACGAGCCGTTGCGCAGAGCTGTCAGCAGCAGTCCGGCCGCGGCGACCAGGATGCCCACCGCCGTGAGCGCTCCGAAGAGCCAGCCCACCGTCAGCAGCGTCTGGGCGAAAACGGGTTCGGGCGTGAGCAGCGTGAGCAGGTAGCCGACGATCAGGAAGATCGCCGCGGCGGTCCCCGCGAGCAGCGGCGTCAGGACGGCGACGACGGCGACGACGCCCGCGCCCGTCGTCTCGGCGCTCTCCCCCATGGTGAGGACGGGGCCGGCGCGGCCGGCCGCCGCCGGAGGTGTGCGTACCTCCTCGCGGACCTTCACGTAGTGGTCGTACTCGGCGGCCGCGGCGGCGGCGATGAGCGCGCTGGCGTCCAACGCCATGGTGCGCAGCTGTGCGGTGGTGAGCCGCTGCCCGGCAGCGGCCGGATCCGGACGGTGACGAGCGGTGCGCAGTGCCTCGTCGAGAACGCCTTCGAATGCCGGGCGGTCCTCGGCCAGCAGGTGCGGAGCGCTGCTGTTCATGTGCATCCCCCGATGCTCCGTAGGGCCGGACAGCCCGCTCCGGGCGGGCGGTTGGGCGGAAACGGAGGAGAGCCTGCTACGGATAAGCCGATGGTAGAGCGCTCAGAGCACGGGGTGACAGGGGGTTTCCGGAAATTGGCGCAGTGGTAAGTGCGGCGTGTATATGGCCGCGTCCTCCCCGGCGGGGTTCAGTCGCGCAGGGGGAGCTGGACCACCAGCAGCTTTCCGGCCATGGTCACGCCGCCGTCCATGGCGATGGCGAGCCCGTCGGCGTACACGTGAGGTCCTTCCACGATCGGCCCCGCGTTCTCGTCGCCGTTGTCCGCGCTCTCGTTGCCCACCTCTCCCAGCAGGTAGGGAATGGGGCTGTGACCGTGGACGATGCGTTCGCCGCCGTACGCGCCGAGCAGCTCGCGCACCGCCTGGGCGCCGCCCTCGTCACGGAAGGCGAAGCGCTTGGTGAGCTTGCGGAAGACGTCCCAGCACTCGTCGGCGTCGTTGCGCGTGAGGATGTCGTGGACGGTGTCGTTCACGTCCTCGATGGTGTGGCCGTAGTCGAGGTAGGCCGTCGTGTCGGAGTGCGTCAGCAGGTGCGCGTCCTCCAGTGCGACCGCGTCGAGGCGGGACATCCACTGGAGGTGTACGTCCTGGAGGCGGTCCATGTCGGACTTCTGGCCGCCGTTGAGCAGCCAGGCGGCCTGGAAGGTCGCCGTGCCCGCACCGGAGTTGACGGGGGTGTCGCCGAACCGCTTGGCACCGATGAGCAGCAGCTCGTGGTTGCCCATGAGGGCCTTGCAGTAGCCGCCGGCGGCCGCGGCCTCGGCGGACAGCCGCATCACGAGGTCGATGACGCCGATGCCGTCGGGCCCGCGGTCGGTGAAGTCGCCGAGGAACCAGAGCCGGGCGTTGCCGGCGGCCCAGCGGCCTTCTGCGTCGATGAGCCCCTGTTCCGCGAGGGCGGCGAGCAGTTCGGCGAGGTAGCCGTGCACATCGCCCACGACGAAGAGCGGCCCGAGTCCTTCGCCGGCGGCGGGCCGCGGCTCGGGCCCGGTCTGTCCGGCCACCTGGACCGTGTCGCCCGGGCCGCCGCGGCTGATCACCGGCAGGTCGCGCTGCGTGGGGGTGTACCCCTCCGGCTCCTCGTCGGGGGCGTAGGCGCTCCCGAAGGCGTGCGGGTGCGGCGTGTGCGCGGGAATGGGGGCCTGTGCGTACGGCGGTACGCGGAAGTCCCGCAATGTAGCCGTCCGCACTGCGGGTCCCTGACCGGCCCCCTGTGTCATCGACCCCTCCACCACCGTCGCGCGCCGCCGTACACCTTCCGGCCTCACCTGGTCGTGGTGGGTCCGCAGTGTCGTGCGCCCATCATAGGAATGCGGCTCGTGCTCTGTGACGCACCAGGGGTGGTGAATCCGGACGCGTACGCGGTTCGCCGGTGGTTTCGTCCGAATTGGGGAGGTCAGTCCCCGGCGGGTGAGCGCGGTGGGCTCACCTTGGTGCGGTGCGCCCGGCGCTGTGAGGACGTCCGGACGATGAGTTCGGTCGGTATGACCTGCTCGACGGGACCGTCGGTGTTGATGCCCTCGATGGCGTCGATGAGGAGCTGGACGACGGCCGTGCCGATCCTGCGCGGCTTCAGCGAGAGCGTGGTGACGGGCGGTTCGGTGGCGGCGTACACGGTGGACTCGCTGCAGCAGACGAGCAGCAGGTCCTCGGGTACGCGCAGTCCGTAGCGGCGGGCGGCGGCGAGCAGGTCGGTGCCGTTGGGGTCGAAGAGCCCGTAGACGGCGTCGGGCCGGTCCGGGCGGGCGAGCAGCCGGTCGGCGGCGACGGCGCCCGCGCACGGGTCGTGGGCCGGGTAGGACTCGTACACCGGGTCCTGGCCGACGCGCTCGCACCAGCGCAGGTACGCGTCGGTGGACAGACGGGTGTAGGTGTCGGTGGTGTTGCCGGTGAGCAGCCCGATGCGGCGGGCTCCGGCGTCGGCGAGGTGGTCGAGCAGGCCGAGGACGGCTGCTTCGTGGTCGTTGTCGACCCAGGCGGTCACGGGCAGGGTGCCGGCGGGCCGGCCGTCGGAGACGACGGGAAGGCCCTGGCGTACGAGTTCGGTGACGACCGCGTCCTGGTCGGACGGGTCGATGACGACGGTGCCGTCGAGGGCGACGTTCGACCAGACGTCGTGCCGGGAGGTGGCGGGGAGGATGACGAGGGCGTATCCGCGGGCGAGCGCGGCGGATGTCGCGGCTCTGGCCATCTCGGCGAAGTAGGCGAACTCGGTGAAGGCGAAAGGTTCATCCCCGTAGGTGGTCACGGTCAGGCCGATGAGGCCCGACTTGCCGGTACGGAGGGTCCGGGCCGCCGCGGAGGGGCGGTAGCCGAGTCTCTCGGCGACCTCGCGGACGTGGCTGCGGGTGGCGTCCGGGAGCCGGCCCTTGCCGTTGAGCGCGTCCGAGACCGTCGTGATGGAGACACCGGCTGCGGCGGCGACATCCCGAATGCCCGCTCGTCCTGGCCGGGTGCTCCGCCGGTGGGTTTCCGTCCGGCTCACCTGATGCTTCCCTGCTGCTGTCATGGCGAGCCGATAGTAGGGCTCGGGCGGGTGGTGAGGGCGGGTGCATATGCAGTCGTTGACAGGCACGTTTCTGCAAGGGCTTAACGCGTTAATCACCTTGGATTACAAGGTAATTGACAGGAAAGGCGAGCCATTGGCACTTGTCGACCGGTGCGGCCCTGCCAAGTGGCCCACGCCTCGAAGAGGTCCCAACTCACCTTCACGGGGGACGCGCGCCACGGAGTGAGCCACGGGCGCGCGCCGGGGCGGGGAGCGCTCCCCCTGTCCTGTGCGCCTGCCATTCGCACGGGGCCGCAATCCTCATAAGGTGTGCAGTATTGGTGGTACGTACGGTCGAGGAGGACCCAGAGTGAGTGAGACGAGCCCCAAGCTGCGCGCGGTGCTGGACGGCATCCCCACTTACAAGCCGGGGAAGCCTGCCGCTGCCGGGGGACCGGTGGCGTACAAGCTGTCCTCCAACGAGAACCCGTACCCGCCGCTGCCCGGTGTGCTGGAAGAGGTGGTCGCCGCGGCCGGGAGCCTCAACCGCTACCCGGACATGGCCTGCACCGGCCTGATGAACGAGCTCGCCGACCGGTTCGGGGTGCCCGTGTCGCACCTGGCGACCGGCACCGGGTCCGTCGGGATCGCGCAGTCGCTGCTCCAGGCGACCTCGGGCCCCGGTGACGAAGTGATCTACGCCTGGCGGTCCTTCGAGGCGTACCCGATCATCACGCGGATCAGCGGTGCCACGGCGGTGGAGGTGCCGCTGACCGACGGTGACGTGCACGACCTGGACGCCATGGCCGACGCGATCACCGAACGGACCCGGCTGATCTTCGTCTGCAACCCGAACAACCCGACCGGCACGGCGGTGCGCAGGGCCGAGCTGGAGCGGTTCCTGGACCGGGTGCCCTCGGACGTGCTGGTGGTGCTGGACGAGGCGTACCGGGAGTTCGTCCGGTCCGTCCCGGGCGAAGAGGACGACGTGCCCGACGGCATCGAGCTCTACCGCAGCCGCCCCAATGTGGCGGTGCTGCGCACCTTCTCCAAGGCGTACGGCCTGGCCGGGCTGCGGGTCGGCTTCGCCGTCGCGCACGAGCCGGTGGCGGCCGCGCTGCGCAAGACGGCGGTGCCCTTCGGCGTGAGCCAGCTGGCACAGGACGCGGCGGTCGCCTCGCTGCGGGCCGAGGACGAGCTGCTCGGGCGGGTCGGTTCGCTGGTCTGCGAGCGCAAGCGGGTGTACGAGACGCTGGTCAAGCAGGGCTGGACCGTGCCGGACACGCAGGCGAACTTCGTCTGGCTGCGGCTGGGGGAGCGTACGGCCGACTTCGCGGCGGCCTGCGAGAAGGCCGGCGTCGTCGTCAGGCCCTTCGCGGGCGAGGGGCTGCGGATCACGATCGGTGAGGCGGAGGCCAACGACATCCTGCTGCACACCGCGGAGGCGTTCCTCAAGGAGCTGTAAATCACACGATTTGCCCTGCCTGGGTGCCCAGCCTTGGTTGTGGTGGACGTTTCGCCGCTTCTGCCTTGCTTTCCTGTGCCCTCGTGCGCCTTTTCGGAGGTGTTCGAGGGCACAGTTGTACCCCCCGGCTGGATGCCGGGAAACACGTGTGCGCCATACTGGTGCTTGTGAATGTGAACGCGTTCACAAGCTCCACAAGCTCCGAGGCGATACGAAGGAGAAGGCGACGTGGACCTAGCTCTGGCGCCGGAGACTCTCGCGCGATGGCAGTTCGGCATCACCACCGTCTACCACTTCCTTTTTGTCCCCCTGACGATCTCGCTGGCCGCGCTCACCGCGGGGCTGGAGACGGCCTGGGTGCGTACGCAGAAGGAGAAGTACCTCAGGGCCACGAAGTTCTGGGGCAAGCTCTTCCTGATCAACATCGCGATGGGTGTCGTCACCGGCATCGTCCAGGAGTTCCAGTTCGGCATGAACTGGTCCGACTACTCGCGCTTCGTCGGTGACGTCTTCGGGGCGCCGCTGGCCTTCGAGGCGCTGATCGCCTTCTTCTTCGAGTCCACCTTCATCGGACTGTGGATCTTCGGCTGGGACAAGCTGCCCAAGAAGCTCCACGCGGCCTGCATGTGGATGGTCTCGATCGGCACCCTGCTGTCGGCGTACTTCATCCTGGCGGCCAACTCCTGGATGCAGCACCCCGTCGGCTACCGGTTCAACGAGGAGAGGGGCCGTGCCGAACTCACCGACTTCTGGCTGGTCCTGACCCAGAACACCACCCTCAACCAGGTCTTCCACAGCTTCTCGGCGGCCTTCCTGACGGGTGGCGCCTTCATGGTGGGCATCGCCGCCTTCCACCTGATGCGCAAGAAGCACGTCCCGGTGATGCGGACGTCGCTGCGGCTCGGCCTGGTCACCCTGGCGGTCGGCGGTCTGCTCACCGCGGTCAGCGGCGACACCCTCGGCAAGGTCATGTACGAGCAGCAGCCGATGAAGATGGCCGCCGCCGAGGCGCTGTGGGACGGCGAGAGCCCGGCGCCCTTCTCCGTCTTCGCGTACGGGGACGTCGACAAGGGGCACAACGAGGTCGCCCTGGAGATACCCGGCCTGCTGTCCTTCCTCGCCCACAGCGACTTCGAGTCCTACGTGCCCGGCATCAACGACACCAATGAGGCCCTGCAGGAGAAGTTCGGCCCCGGCGACTACAAGCCCATCGTCCCCGTCGCCTACTGGGGCTTCCGCTGGATGATCGGCTTCGGCATGGCGTCCTTCTCCCTGGGACTGCTGGGGCTGTGGCTCACACGGAAGAAGTTCCTGCTGCCGGCCGCCCTGCGGACCGGGGAGGACGAGGTGCCGCATCTGGTGCTGCTGAGGAAGCCGCTCGGGCCGAAGCTCACCCGGCTGTACTGGCTCCTGGCCCTGTGGACGATGGCGTTCCCGCTGATCGCCAACTCGTGGGGCTGGATCTTCACCGAGATGGGACGGCAGCCCTGGGTCGTCTACGGCGTGATGCAGACCCGCGACGCGGTCTCTCCCGGCGTGTCCCAGGCCGAGATCATCACCTCGATGGCCGCCTTCACCCTGCTGTACGCCGTCCTGGCCGTCATCGAGGTCAGGCTGCTCGTCAAGTACGTCAAGGCCGGACCGCCCGAGCTCAGCACGGCCGACCTGAACCCGCCCACGAAGATCGGCGGCGACGTGCGTGACGCCGACAAGCCGATGGCCTTCTCGTACTAGGCCGAGGGAGCTGCACCGTCATGGAACTGCACGACGTCTGGTTCGTCCTGATCGCCGTCCTGTGGATCGGCTACTTCTTCCTGGAGGGCTTCGACTTCGGGATCGGCATCCTCACCAAGCTGCTGGCCCGCGACCGGCCCGAGAAGCGGGTGCTGATCAACACGATCGGCCCCGTCTGGGACGGCAACGAGGTGTGGCTGCTGAGCGCGGGCGGCGCGACCTTCGCCGCCTTTCCCGAGTGGTACGCCACGCTCTTCTCCGGGTTCTACCTGCCGCTGCTGCTGATCCTGCTCTGCCTGATCGTGCGCGGAGTCGCGTTCGAGTACCGGGTCAAGCGCAGCGAGGAGCGCTGGCAGACCAACTGGGAGCACGCGATCTTCTGGACCTCGCTGCTGCCCGCGTTCCTGTGGGGTGTGGCCTTCGGCAACATCGTGCACGGCGTGAAGATCGACGCCGAGATGGAGTACGTCGGCACCCTCGGGGACCTGCTCAACCCGTACGCGCTGCTGGGCGGGCTCGTCACGCTGAGCCTCTTCACCTTCCACGGCGCGGTCTTCGCGGGGCTCAAGACGCTGGGTGACATCCGGGAGCGGGCGCGCAGGCTCGCGCTCGGGCTCGGGGCCGTCACCGGGGTGCTGGCGCTTGCCTTCCTGGGCTGGACGCAGGCGGACAACGGCGACGCGGCGAGCCTCGTCGCGATGGCCGTGGCGGTGCTGGCCCTGGTGGCGGCGGTCGGGTTCACGGCGGCGGGACGCGAGGGCTGGGCGTTCGGGCTGTCGGGGCTGACCGTCGTGGCCGCGGTTGCGATGCTCTTCCTGACGCTGTTCCCGAACGTCATGCCGTCCTCGCTGAACGACGCGTGGAGCCTCACGGTCACCAACGCCTCGTCCACCCCGTACACCTTGAAGATCATGACCTGGTGCGCCGGGATCGCCATGCCGGTGGTGCTGCTCTACCAGGGCTGGACGTACTGGGTGTTCCGTAAGCGGATCGGCACGCAGCACCTCGCCGATGCGCACTAGTGGGAGATGTTTCACGTGAAACCGATCGACCCGCGTCTGCTCCGGTACGCCCGTGCCACCCGCTTCTTCCTGGGGGCCGTGGTGGTCCTCGGCCTTGCCGGGGCGGGCCTGGTCATCGCCCAGGCGATGCTCATCGCCGAGGTGGTGGTGGGCGCGTTCCAGCGGGGGCTCGACGGCTCGGAGCTGCGTACCCCGCTGATGCTTCTGGCGGCGGTCGCGGTGGGACGGGCCCTGGTGGCCTGGCTGACGGAACGCGCCGCGTACCGGGCGAGCGCGGCGGTCAAGTCCGAGCTGCGGGGGCGGCTGCTGGAGCGGGCCGCCGAGCTGGGGCCCGGGTGGCTGACGGGGCAGAGGGCGGGGGCGCTGGTGGCGCTGGCGACGCGGGGCGTCGACGCGCTGGACGACTACTTCTCGCGGTACCTGCCGCAGCTCGGGCTCGCGGTCGTCGTACCCGTGGCGGTGCTCGCGCGGATCGTCACCGAGGACTGGATCTCGGCGGCGGTGATCGTGGTGACCCTGCCGCTCATTCCGCTCTTCATGATCCTCATCGGGTGGGCCACCCAGGCGCGGATGGACCGTCAGTGGCGGTTGCTCTCGCGGCTGTCCGGGCACTTCCTGGACGTCGTCGCCGGGCTGCCGACGCTCAAGGTCTTCGGGCGGGCGAAGGCGCAGGCCGAGTCGATCCGCTCGATCACGGACGAGTACCGGCAGGCCACGATGCGGACGCTGCGCATCGCGTTCCTGTCGTCGTTCGCGCTGGAGCTGCTGGCGACGCTGTCGGTGGCGCTGGTCGCGGTCGGCATCGGCATGCGGCTCGTGCACGGGGACCTCGATCTGTACACGGGTCTGGTGATCCTGGTGCTGGCGCCCGAGGCGTACCTGCCGCTGCGGCAGGTGGGGGCGCAGTACCACGCGGCGGCGGAGGGGCTGTCCGCCGCGGAGGAGATCTTCGAGGTTCTGGAGACGCAGCCGCGAGGGCCGGCGGGTGACGCGGACGCTCCCGCGGGGCCGCTGCGGGTCGAAGGGGTGACGGTCCGGCACGCGGGGCGGACCGAGGCGTCGCTGGACTCGGCGTCGCTGGTCGTGGGGGAGGGCGAGACGGTCGCCGTCGTCGGGCCGAGCGGGGTCGGCAAGAGCACGCTGCTGAACGTGCTGCTGGGGTTCGCCCCGGTGGACGAGGGACGCGTGCTGGTCGGGGACGGGCCTCAGGCGGTGGACCTGGCGGACGTGTCGATGGAGCGGTGGCGCGAGCGGATCGCGTGGGTGCCGCAGCGGCCGCACCTCTTCGCGGGAACGGTCGCCGAGAACGTACGGCTGGCGCGGCCGGACGCGGACGACGCGGCGGTGGCGACGGCGTTGCGGGACGCGGGGGCGTACGACTTCGTGGCCGGGCTCCCCCACGGCGCCGAGACGCGGCTCGGGGAGGACGGCGCCGGGCTCTCGGCCGGGCAGCGGCAACGGCTCGCCCTCGCCCGGGCGTTCCTCGCGGACCGGCCGCTGCTGCTGCTCGACGAGCCGACGGCGAATCTGGACGGCGAGACGGAAGCGGGGATCGTCGACGCGGTACGGAGGCTGGCGGCGGGGCGGACCGTGGTGCTGGTCGTGCACCGGCCGGCGCTGCTGGCTGTGGCGGACCGGGTGGTGGAACTGACCCGTCCGTGCGGGGCGGGGGCGGGTGTGCGGGACGCGCTTCCCCTCGGAGCGGAAGGGGCTCCGGCCCTCCCGCCCGCCGGAGGAGGGACCGCCGGTGCCCCGGTGACGACCGTGGCCTCCGTGGCGTCGGTGGAGCCGGTGGGGGTGGGCGGCGGCCCCGTGATGGCAGAGGGTGCGGCCGGCTCCGGCGGGCGTGGGGTGCTGGGGCGGGTCCGGAAAGCCGCCGGGGAGCTGCGGGGGCGGCTGGGGCTCGCCCTGGGGCTCGGGAGCCTCGCGCTCGGATCGGCCGTCGGGCTCATGGCCGTGTCCGGGTGGCTGATCTCGCGCGCTTCCGAGCAGCCCCCGGTGCTCTACCTGATGATGGCGGTCACCGCGACCCGGGCCTTCGGCATCGGGCGGGCCGTCTTCCGTTACGCCGAGCGGCTCGTGTCGCACGACGCCGTGCTGCGGATG
Organism: Streptomyces altiplanensis; assembly: GCF_053591575.1. Taxonomy (NCBI): domain Bacteria; kingdom Bacillati; phylum Actinomycetota; class Actinomycetes; order Kitasatosporales; family Streptomycetaceae; genus Streptomyces; species Streptomyces altiplanensis. The sequence continues at coordinate 78,493 of NZ_JBSFUB010000009.1, forward strand.
CTCGCCGAGATGCGCGTCGCCGTGTACCGGCGGCTGGAGCGGATCGCGCCCGCCGGTCTGCGCGAGACCCGGCGCGGTGATCTGCTGTCCCGGCTGGTCGCGGATGTGGACGCGCTCCAGGACTACTGGCTGCGGTGGCTGCTGCCCGTCGGGACGGCGGTCGTCGTGAGCGCCGGGTCCGTCGGGTTCACCGCGTGGCTGCTGCCCGAGGCCGGGGCGGTGCTGGCCGCCGGGCTGCTCGTCGCCGGGGTGGGCGTGCCGTGGTTGAGCGGGGTGTGTGCCCGGCGGGCCGAACGGCAGCTGGCGCCCGCGCGCGGGGCGCTGGCGACGCGCGTCGCCGACCTGCTCGGCGCAGCGGCCGAACTGACCGTCGCGGGCGCGCTGAAGCGGCGCGTCCAGGGAGTCCGGGAAGCGGACGGGGTGCTGACGCGGATCGCCTCGCGGAGTGCGACCGCCACCGCCCTCGGCGGCGGGCTCTCCTCGCTGGCCTGCGGGCTGACCGTCGTGTTCGCCGCGCTCGCCGGGGTGCAGGCGGTGCAGGACGGGCGGCTGTCGGGGGTGACGCTGGCAGTGGTCGTCCTGACCCCGCTGGCCGCCTTCGAGGCCGTCACCGGGCTTCCGCTCGCCGTGCAGTACCGCCGGCGCGTCAAGCACAGCGCGGAGCGCGTGTACGAGGTGCTGGACGCGCCGGTGCCGGTGCACGAGCCGCGGACCCCCGCCGCCCGGCCCGCGTCGCCGTTCCCGCTGGAGGTACGCGGGCTGAGCGCCCGGTACGCCGGGCAGGAGCGGGACGCGCTGTCCGGCCTCGACCTCACGCTGGAAGCGGGCAGGCGCGTCGCCGTGGTCGGTCCTTCCGGCGCGGGGAAGACGACGCTCACGCAGGTCCTGCTGCGCTTCCTGGACGCGCGGGCGGGGACGTACACGCTCGGCGGGGCGGACGCCGCCGGGCTGGACGGCGACGACGTGCGAAGGCTCGTCGGCCTGTGCGCGCAGGACGCGCACATCTTCGACAGCTCGGTGCGCGAGAACCTCAGGCTGGCCCGGACCGACGCGACCGAGGAGCAGCTGAGGGACGCCCTCGCCGCCGCTCGGCTGCTGGCCTGGGTGGACGGCCTGCCCGACGGCCTCGACACGATGGCCGGCGAACACGGCGCCCGCCTCTCCGGCGGCCAGCGCCAGCGTCTCGCGCTGGCCCGCGCCCTCCTCGCCGACTTCCCCGTACTCGTGCTCGACGAGCCCGCCGAGCACCTCGACCTGGCGACGGCGGACGCGCTGACGGCCGACCTGCTCCGGGCCACCGAGGGGCGTACGACGCTGATCATCACGCACCGGCTCCGGGGGCTGGAGGCCGTGGACGAGGTGATCGTGCTGGACGACGGGCGCGTCGTCCAGCGTGGCGCGTACGCGGCGCTGGTGGAGGCCGAGGGGCCGCTGCGGCGGATGCTGGAGCGCGAACGGGAGGCCGAACCGGTCTGACCGGCCGAACCGCTGCACATCCGGCTTTTCTCTCGAAACGGTACTTACTAGGCTCGGGGGCATGCCAGTGCACGACGTGCCGGAACCGGAAGACCACCGCGAAGCCGCCGCGCAGGCGGCCCGCAGCCTTCAGGGCCTCTCCACCGAACTCACCGCGCGCGTGCCCCGGCTGCTGGAGGCCATGCGGTCCGTCGGCACGGGGCTCGAACTGCACTCCACCCTCGACCGGATCTGCGAGACCGCCGCGGAACTCGCCGACGCCCGGTACGCGGCGATCGGCGTCGTCGACCAGGAGCGCGATGGGCTGTCCGACTTCGTGACGTACGGCGTGACCCAGGCGCAGGCCCAGCGGATCGGGCGGCTGCCGGACGGCCACCAGGGGCTGCTGGGAGCCCTGGTCCGGCACCCCGAACCGGTGCTGCTCGGCGACCTGACGACCGACCCGCGCTTCGCCGGTTTTCCGGCGCACCACCCGGTGATGCGGACCTTCCTGGGCGTCCCCATCCGCGTACAGGGCGAGATCTTCGGCAACCTCTACCTCGCCGAGAAGAACGGCGGAGCCGAGTTCAGCGACTACGACCTGCACATGGTCCGGGTGCTCGCCACGGAGGCCGGCATCGCCATCGGCAACGCCCGGCTGTACGAGGCGGCCCGGCAGCGCGAGCGCTGGATCGACGGGTCCGTCGCCGTCACCACCGCGCTCCTGTCGGGCGGCGACGCCGACGACGCGCTCACCGTCGTCGCGGAACAGGCCCGCCACCTCGCCGACTCGGCCGCCGCGATGGTGCTGCTGCCCGCCGAGGAGGGCGGCCTGGAGATCGTCGCGGTCTCGGCCGACGACCCCTCCGAGTCGCTCGGCGTGGTCCTTCCGCCGGAGAGCCCGGCCGTCGCGCGGCTCCTCGACGGCGAGGCCGTGTTCATCGGCGACCCGGCCGGCGACCCCCTCATGGGCACGAGGATGGCGCGGCGGTACGGGCCGTGCATGCTGCTGCCGCTGCGCAGCGGCAGCAGGGTGCTGGGCGCCCTCGCCACCCCGCGCGAGCGTGGCGGGAAGCCGTTCACGGAGTCGGAGCGGACGCTGGCCACGCAGTTCGCCTCGCAGGCCGCGCTCGCGCTGATGATGGCGGAGACGCAGCGGGACCGGGAGCGGCTCGCGGTGTACGAGGACCGCGACCGGATCGCCCGCGATCTGCACGACCTGGTCATCCAGCGGCTGTTCGCCACGGGGCTGATGCTGGAGAGCGCTCAGCGCAGGTCCGTCGTGCCCGAGGTACGGGCCGGGGTGGGCAAGGCGGTGGACGAGCTGGACGTGACGATCCAGGAGATCCGTACGGCCATCTTCGCGCTCCAGCAGGGCCCGGCCGAGGCTCCCGTGGGGCTGCGCACACGCGTACTGCGGGAGATCAACACGGCGGCCGTGCCGCTGGGCTTCCGGCCCGCCCACCACTTCGTCGGCCCGGTCGACGCGCTGGTCGGCGAACTCACCGGCAAGAACCTCGTCGCGGCGCTGCGCGAGGCGCTGTCCAACGCCTTCCGGCACGCGCGGGCGTCCCGCATCGAAGTCGTCGTCGACGCCACCGCCGAGATGGCGGACGGCAGCCGCGGGGTGCGGCTCTCGGTCGCGGACGACGGTGTCGGCATCCCGGAGGGCGGCCGGCGCAGCGGACTGCGCAACCTCGAGCGGCGCGCCGAGTCACTGGGCGGGACGAGCCGGTGCGGGCCGGGGCTCGGGGAGGACGGCGGGGGCACGACGGTGGTGTGGGAGGCGCCGCTGTAGCGCCGTCGCAGCGCCCCGGATACGCCGTATGGCGGGACGACACCCGGTGGCGTGGCCCGGGTGCACGCAATCGCGGGACGGCCGGGACACGATCCGTGGATGCACCTCGGACCCTGCCAGCGGCTGCTCGTGCCGGTGCTGTGCGTGCTTCTGTGGCTTCCCGCGCCCGCCGCTGCCGCCACCACTGCTTTCGCCCCTGCCGCTGTCTCTCTTTTCCCCGCTTCCGCGGCGGTCGCGCCCGCCGGCGACGCCTCCCCCTCCGACGGGCCCGCCATCGGCGCCGAGGTGGCGCGGCTGTACGAGGAGGCCGCCCGGGCCGCCGAGACCTACGAGCGCGGCAGGCGCGCGGCGCGGGACCAGCGGACGAAGGCGCTGCGCCTGGAGCGGCTGATCGCGAAGGAGCAGCGCGAGATGGAGGGGCTGCGCGGGGACGTGGGCCGGATCGCGCGTGCCCAGTACCGGGCCGGTGGCGGAGGCGTCGTGTACGCGGCGAAGCTGCTTCTCGCCGACGACCCGCGGGAACTGGTGGACGGCCACCGGCTCGTCCGGCAGGCCGGGCTGGCCGTGGCCCGGACGCTGCACCGGGCCGAGCGGGCCGAGCGCAGGCTCGTCGAGGACGAGCGGCGGGCGACCGTCGCCTGGCGCGACCTCGACGTCCGTACGCTGCGGCTCGCGTCGATCAAACGGGGCATCGCGGCGAAGCTGGAGGAGGCCCGGTGGCAGCTCCAGGGCGAGGCGGACCGCAGTGTCGCGGCGGGGCGCTGCGCCGGCGCCGTACGGCTGGCGGAGCGGGAACCGCCCGCCACGCGCGCGTGGGTGACTCCCGTGGAGGAGTACGAGCTGTCCGCCGGGTTCGGCGGTACGGGGGCGCGCTGGAGGAGCCGGCACACCGGGCAGGACTTCGCCGTGGACATCGGCACACCGGTGCGGGCCGTCGGCGCGGGCCGCGTCGTCTCGGTCTCCTGCGGCGGCGCTTTCGGGATCGAGGTGGTGGTCGGGCACCCGGACGGCTACTACACGCAGTACGCGCACCTGGCCGGGGTCATGGTCGACCAGGGGGAGCGGGTGCGTACCGGACAGCGGATCGGGCAGGCCGGCACCACCGGCAACTCCTCGGGACCGCACCTGCACTTCGAGGTGCGGCTCACTCCCCACATGGGGTCGGCGATCGCTCCGGGGCCGTGGATGCGTGAGCGCGGGGCGGGTTTCTGAGGGGCGGCCCGGGAGGCTGCTGGTCCGGGGCCCCTCCCCTCGCGCGGCTACAGGCCGGCCAGGATCCGCTCGATGACCACCGCGACACCGTCGTCGTTGTTCGCGACGGTACGGCCGGACGCCGCGGCCACCACGGCCGGATGCGCGTTGCCCATCGCGTACGACGTGCCCGCCCAGGACAGCATCTCCACGTCGTTCGGCATGTCGCCGAAGGCCACGACCTCCGCGGGCGAGATGCCGCGCTCGGCGCAGCACTGGGCCAGGGTGCTGGCCTTGGAGACGCCGTAACCGCTGATCTCCAGGAGGGCGGTCGGGCTGGAGCGGGTGACGGACGCGCGCTCGTCCGCCGTGGCGCGGGCCAGGGCGAGGAAGTCGTCGGGGGACAGCTCGGCGTGGTGGGCGAGCAGTTTGATCACCGGGGCCCCGGAGCCGGGAGTCGTCTCGTGGAGGAGCTTCTCGGCGACGGCCACGGTCGCGCCCGGGTCGAGGTGGAACGGCGGGTACTCGGGTTCGTAGTGGATGCCGGTGGAGAGCTCGACCGCGAAGGAGGTGCCGGGGGCGGCGGCCCGCAGTGCGAGCACGACGGCGAGGGCGTCCTCGCGGGCCAGCGGGCGGACCTGGATCAGCTTGCCGCCGGCGTGCAGGTCGACGACGGCGGCGCCGTTGGCGCAGATCGCCAGGCCGTGGCCGTGGACGTGGTCGCTGACCACGTCCATCCAGCGGGCCGGGCGGCCGGTGACGAAGAAGACCTCGATGCCGGCCCGCTCGGCGGCGGCGAGTGCGGCGACCGTACGGTCCGACACGGACTTGTCGTCGTGCAGCAGAGTGCCGTCGAGGTCGGTCGCGATCAGCCGCGGGGTGGTGGTGCCGGCCGGAGCCGGCCGGGCCTGCTGGGGGTCGGTAGCTGAGGTCACGGATCCATCTTCCCGTATGAGGTGCACGGGCGTGCGAAGGGGCGCACATGTGAGAGCCTCCCCACAGAACCGGTCCGTCACCTTCCGTTACATTCTGTTACCGGTCCGCCGTCGTCTGTCGCTGTCCGGAGCCGGCCCGCCGTCGGCCCGCCGCTGTGCGGCCAAGACCGGCCGGACGCAAACACCTTCGGTGTTGTCAGCACCCGCCTCTATGGCTGCGGTCGATTCCGCGTCCTGTGCTTGCGCCGTCCACCTCACCCGCGCCCCGATTTCCGGAACGACCCCGCCGGCGGCCGGGGCGGGCGGCGTAGGGTCGGGGAATGCGTCTGAGTACCGTGATCCTTCCCATCCGCCGTTGGTCAGAGGGCGGGCGTGACGCCTGGCAGCGGGCCGAGCAGCTCGGCTTCCACACCGCGTACACCTACGACCACCTGTCCTGGCGGACCTTCCGCGACGGCCCGTGGTTCGGCGCCGTGCCGACCCTGACCGCCGCGGCCGGCGCGACCTCGCGCATGCGTCTGGGCACCCTCGTCACCTCGCCGAACTTCCGCCACCCCGTGACGCTCGCCAAGGACCTGATCACGCTGGACGACGTGTCCGGCGGACGCGTCACACTCGGCATAGGCGCCGGCGGCAGTGGATTCGACGCCACCGCGCTCGGCCAGGAGCCGTGGACCCCGCGCGAGCGCGCCGACCGCTTCGGCGAGTTCGTGCCGCTCCTGGACCGGCTGCTCACCGAGCCCGCCGTCACCCGGGCGGGCACGCACTACTCCGCCGTCGAGGCCCGTAACATCCCCGGATGTGTTCAGGGCCCCCGGCTCCCCTTCGCCGTCGCCGCGACCGGCCCGCGCGGGCTGAAGCTCGCCGCCCGGTACGGCCAGGCCTGGGTGACCACGGGCGACCCGAAGCTCTTCGAGTCCGGTACGCCCGCCCAGTCGGAGGAGGCCGTCCGCGGCCAGATCGCCAAACTGGGCACCGCCTGCGCCGAGACCGGCCGGGACGCCGCCGAGCTCGACAAGATCCTGCTCACCGGCTTCACCCCGGAGAGGAACGGTCCGCTGGAGTCCCTCGACGCCTTCGTCGACTTCGCGGGCAGGTACTTCGCACTCGGCTTCACCGAGATCGTGCTCCACGCCCCGATTCCCGACTCGGACTTCGCGGCCGACGAGAAGGTCTTCGAGCGGATCGCGACGGAGGCACTCTCCCAGCTCGGCTCCTGACCGTCAGGCCGGGGCACCGGCCGGGACACCGGTCGGGACACTGGTCGAGACGCCGGCTGAGACGCCACCCCGGTGGGAAAGTTCCGGTGCCCCATGCCGGTGTTCCATGCCGGAGATCACGCGGCGTGCCTAGGCTGGCCCGTATGGACGGGGAAACGGTTTTGGCGGCCCTCAGGGCCGAATCGCAGCGCCTGTACGAGAAGGTCTGCGGGATCCCGGAAAGGGAGTGGGACCGGCCGAGCCCGTGCGGCCCCTGGACCGTGCGCGAGGTGTTCGCCCACCTGACGATCACCGTCGGCCGGACCGGCGACATGCTGGCCGGGCCCGAGCCCGAGCCGTCGGGTGTTCTGGTGACGGCCGCCGGTTACTACGCGCCGGACGAGCGCTTCTCGCCGCGGAGCAACGACCTGCGGGTCGAGGCGGCCCAGGAGTCCGCCGCCGTGTACGCCGACGGCCGGGCCCTCGCCGAGCACTTCGACGCCGTCTGGCGCTCCGTGACCGCTGCCTGCGCCAAGGAGCCGCCGGAGCGCCAGGTCCGTACCCGGCACGGCGACCCGATGCTGCTGTCCGACTTCCTCGTCACGCGGGTCGTCGAGGTGTGCGTGCACGGTTTCGACGTCGCGGCGGGGCTCGGCCACCAGCCGTGGCCGACCGGGGAGGCGGCGGACGTGGTGGCGCGGCTGCTGCTGGACGGACGCCCGTACGACCGGCCGGTCACGGTGTCGGGGGCGGGCTGGGACCGTACGAAGTTCCTGCGCAAGGCGACCGGCCGGCTGCCGATGTCCGCGGCCGAACGCACCGCGGCCGAACGCCACGGGCTGCGCCGGCTGACGCTGGGCTGAGGCCGGGGCCGGGGCCGGGCCTCAGCGCGGAAAGCGCAGGAACCGCGGCGGTACGGACGCGGTGAGCCATACGCCGTTGTCGCTCACCCGGAACACATGGCCGGCGCGGTGCATGGCCCCGGCGTCGACGCTGATGACGACCGGGCGGCCGCGCCGGGCGCCGACGCGGGTGGCGGTCTCGCGGTCGGGCGAGAGGTGGACGTCGTGGCGGGCCATGGCGCGCAGGCCCTCGGCCCGGATCGCGTCGAGGCTGCGGGCGACGGTGCCGTGGTAGAGGTACGCCGGAGGCTCGGCCTCCGGAAGCCCCAGGTCGATCTCCACCGTGTGTCCCTGGACAGCACGGATCAGTGGGCCGTCGACCGCGAAACGCTGTTTGTCGTTGACGGCGACGACATGGTCGAGCTCGGCCCGGGTGAAGGGGAAGCCGTGCCCGGCGGCGGCCCGGAGCAGGGCCTCGATCTCCACCCAGCCGTGCTCGTCGAGCACGATCCCGATCCGGTCGGGCCGGTGCCGGAGATGGGCCGAGAGGTACTTCGACACCTTTGTGGTGCGTCTTTCATCCATCTCACCAGGGTGCACAGCGAGACGAGCATCACGCCACTTCATTGAGCAAGCAGGTTTGATCCACAGGCAAGTCGGGTTTTGCACAACGGATTTGATGCGTCTGTGGATAACTCGCAAGAGAATTCAGGGCGTTTGGCCGCCATCGGCACTCCGCGCGCCGTCTGCGGCAAGTGCATCCAATGTCCTGGCCCGCACCTCCCGCTCGGCCGCAGCGGTGATGAATGCCGCCGCGCGGGCGGGTCCGACCAGCGCGCGGACAGCGCGCACGGTCTCCACCGGAAGCGTCACCGTGACGGGATCCGGACCGGCCACGGGCGGGGCGGCCGCGCCGAGGTGCTGCTGGAGGCGGCGGGTGGCGAACAGCCGCATGGCCCGGGCCAGTTCCGCGTCGACCGTCTGCTGGGCGAGCGGCCGCAGGCGCCGCACCAGCGTCGCCGCGTCCGCCGCGTCCGCGTCCGTGGGCGGGTGGTGGCCGAGGAAGTGGGCGAACACGTGCTCGGCGGTGAACTCCAGGAAACGCTCGGCGATGTGCTCCACCTGCCCGCGAAGTTCCCTCAGGTGACCGGAGATCGCGGGCAGCGGCACCCCCGCCGCGTGCAATTCGGCCGCTACGGCCAGCTCTTGGGGTGACGGGACCAGGAACTCGTCGTCCCGCCCCGGTACGCGCTCCAGCACCCCCAGCTCCACCGCCTCGCCGATCGCCTCGTCGACCGCCTTCTCCACCGCTTCGCCGACGGCCTCACCGGCCGCCGCGGCGCCGGGCTTCCCGCCGAACCGATCGCCCAGCTCGGACCGCGAGATCCGGCCCGCCTCCTCGTCCGTCCACGGCCCGCCGACCTCGGTGACGAGCCCGAGCACCCCGCCGAGCCCCTTGCCCGCGTCCCACGCCTCCAGCAGCTCCTTGATGCTCGTCAGCGTGTAACCGCGTTCGAGGAGGCCGGCGATCTGGCGGAGCCTGGCCAGATGTGTGTCCCCGTACACATTGGACCGGCCGCGCCGCTCCGGTCTGGGCAGCAGCCCGCGGTCCTGGTAGGCGCGGATCGTGCGGACCGTGGCTCCGCTCAGATGCGCGAGGTCCTCGATCCGGTACTCCCGGTGTTCCTGGTACTCCTGGTGATCCAGGTGCTCCTCCGTACTCACAGCGGCGGATTCACCCGGGCGATCGCGCGCAGGGCCCTCGGCGCGAACCGCGACAGGAAGCGGAAAGCGCGGGCCTCGGGCGTCACCGGCACGAGTGCCTGGTTGCGTACGACGGCCTTCAGCACCGCTTCCGCGACCTTCTCCGGCGGGTAGTTGCGCCGCCCGTACAGCCGCGCGGCCTTCTGCTGCCGGCGCTTCTCCTCCTCCGCCGAGGCCCCGGCGAACCGCGCGGTCGAGGTGATGCCGGTGTTCACGAACCCGGGGCAGACCGCGCTGACCCCGATGTCCCGGCCCGCGAACTCGGCCCGCAGGCACTCGCTCAGCATCAGCACCGCCGCCTTCGACGTGCAGTACGCGGGCAGTGTCCTCGACGGCTGGTACGCCGCCGCGGAAGCGGTGTTGACGATGTGGCCGCCCTGGCCGCGCTCGGCCATCTGCCTGCCGAAGAGCCGGCAGCCGTGGACGACACCCCACAGGTTCACGTCGAGGACCTCTTTCCAGTCCTCGGAGGTGGTGTCCAGGAAGGAGCCGGAGAGACCGATTCCGGCATTGTTCACCAGGACGTCGACGACGCCGTACTCCGCGGCGACCTTCTCGGCCAGCTTCTCCATCGCCCGCTCGTCGCTGACGTCCACCGTCTCGGCCCACGCCTCGGGGGCCCCGATCAGCCGGGCCGTCTCCGCGGTACGGGCCGCGCCCTCCGCGTCCCGGTCGACGGCCACGATCCGCGCTCCCGCCTCGGCGAACGCGTGGGCGGTGGCCCGCCCGATGCCGCCGGCCGCGCCCGTCACCAGGACGAGCTGCCCGCCGAACCGGTCGGCGTACGGGCCGCTCGCCACCGTGGTCCCGGGAGCCGTCCCCGCCGCGGTCTCCGCGCTCGCGGTCTTCCCGTTCACGGTGCCCTCGTTCGCCGTGACGAACTCGCCGACCCAGGCCGCCAGCCGATCGGGCCGGGTGCGCGGCACCCAGTGCTTCGCGGGCAGTGTGCGCCGCACCAGACGCGGCACCCAACGCTCCAGACCGTCGTACAGCCGCTCGGAGAGGAACATGTCGCCGGTCGGCGTGATCAGCTGGACGGGCGCGTGGGCGTACGCGTCGGCGCGCGGCCGGCGCAGCCGGGCACGGACGTTGTCCCGGTAGAGCCAGGCGCCGTGCGCCGCGTCCCGCGGCAGTGACGCCGTCGGGTAGTCACCGGTCTCCACCTTCTCCATGCGCCGGAGGATCCCGGGCCACCACTTGCCGAGCGGGCCGCGCCAGGCCAGTTCCGGCAGGACGGGGGTGTGCAGCATGTACACGTACCAGGACTTGGCGCCCTGCCCGAGCAGCTGGGCCGTCCCGCGCGGGGTCGGCCGCGTCGTCCGCTTCCTGATCCAGTGGCCGAAGTGGTCCAGGGACGGGCCGGACATCGAGGTGAAGGAGGCGATCCTGCCCTCGGTGCGCCCGACCGTCACGAACTCCCAGGCCTGCACGGACCCCCAGTCGTGCCCGACCAGGTGCACCGGCCGGTCCGGGCTCACCGCGTCCGCGACCGCCAGGAAGTCGTCCGTCAGCTTCTCCAGCGTGAAACCGCCGCGCAGCGGCACGGGCGCCGTCGACCTGCCGTGCCCGCGCACGTCGTACAGCACCACATGGAAGTGCTCGGCGAGCCGCGCGGCGACCCGCGCCCACACCTCCTTGCTGTCCGGATAGCCGTGCACCAGCACTACGGTCGGCCGCGCCGCGTCGCCCAGTTCGGCGACACACAGCTCGATCCCGCCCGTGCGCACCCACCGCTCGGTGGCTCCCTCGATGCTCACGCCGGCTTCTCCCCCGCCCAGTGCCGCACGTGCGGCAGATCGTCGTCGAACCGGAAACCTGACACTGATGAATGTGACCATGCCCGGAGGCGAGGTCAAGGGGCCGGCCGTACCTGTGGAAAACCAAGGCGGAAACGGGCCTTCGAAAGGATCTCCAAACGGCCCTCCGGACCGGCCTCCGGACCGGCCTCCGGACCGGCCTCCGGACCGGCCTCCCCTACGGGGCCGTACGCCTGGAGGCGGACACCGATCCAGCCTCCAGGTCTGACGCATCCTGTGGTGTGCGCCACTACCTTCGAGAACGTGACTGTGATCGCGACCGAAAGCCTGAGCAAGCGGTTCCCGAGGGTGACCGCTCTTGACCGGCTCTCCCTGGACATCGGACCCGGTGTGACCGGCCTGGTGGGCGCCAACGGAGCCGGCAAGTCCACCTTGATCAAGATCCTGCTGGGTCTGTCCCCCGCCACGGAAGGCACGGCCGCCGTGCTCGGCCTGGACGTCGCCACCAGCGGCGGCGCCATCCGCGAGCAGGTCGGCTACATGCCCGAGCACGACGCGCTGCCACCCGACGTCTCGGCCACCGAGTTCGTCGTCCACATGGCACGCATGTCGGGGCTCCCGCCGACCGCCGCCCGCGAGCGCACCGCCGACACGCTGCGCCACGTCGGCCTGTACGAGGAGCGCTACCGCCCCATCGGCGGCTACTCGACCGGCATGAAACAGCGCGTGAAACTGGCCCAGGCCCTGGTCCACGACCCGAAGCTGGTGCTTCTCGACGAGCCGACCAACGGTCTCGACCCGGTCGGCCGCGACGAGATGCTCGGTCTCATCCGCCGCGTCTACACCGACTTCGGCATCTCGGTGCTGGTCACCTCGCACCTCCTCGGTGAGCTGGAGCGCACCTGCGACCACGTCGTCGTCGTCGACGGCGGCAAGCTGCTCCGCTCCAGCTCCACCAGCGACTTCACGCAGACCACCACCACCCTCGCCGTCGAAGTGACCGACAGCGACGCCCACCCGGACGGCACCCGCGCCCTGCGCGAGGCGCTGACCGCCGCGGGAGCGACGCTCCACGCGCGCGGGGAGGACGGTCTGCCGGGCGCGGGCCACATCCTGCTCGTCGAAGCGACCGGTGAGGAGACGTACGACCTGGTGCGGGACGCCGTCGCCGGCCTCGGCATCGGGCTCGTACGGATGGAACAGCGCCGCCACCGCATCGCGGAGGTCTTCCGCGCAGGCGCAGGCACAGACGCTCACGCCGCATCGGACGCCGAGGCCGCCCGCGAGCCCTTCGCCGCCGTACAGCAGAAGGGAGGCGGCCGCGATGGCGTCTGACCTCACGACACCGCCGGGCACCGACCCGACCCGTATCCACAACATCGGCTACCGGTCGTACGACGGCCCGCGCCTGGGCCGGGCGTACGCACGCCGCTCGCTCTTCTCGCAGTCCCTGCGCGGCGCGTACGGACTGGGCCGCAGCGCCAAGTCCAAGGTGCTGCCGATGATCCTCTTCGCGGTGATGTGCCTGGTCGCGGCGATCATCGTCGCGGTCGCCGTCGCCACCCCCGGCATGACGGACCTGCCGCTGGAGTACACGCGGTACGCGATCGTCATGCAGGCCGTCATCGGCCTCTACCTGGCCTCCCAGGCCCCGCAGTCCGTCTCGCGCGACCTGCGCTTCAAAACGGTCCCGCTGTACTTCTCGCGGCCCATCGAACGCGTCGACTACGTCCTCGCCAAGTACGCCGCGATGGCGTCGGCCCTCTTCATCCTCACGGCGACCCCCCTGGTGATCCTGTACGCCGGTGCGCTGCTCGCCGAATTCGACTTCGCGGACCAGACGAAGGCGTTCGCACAGGGGCTGGTCTCCGTGGCACTGCTCTCCGTCCTCTTCGCCGGCCTCGGCCTGGTGATGGCCGCCCTCACCCCGCGCCGCGGCTTCGGCGTGGCCGCCGTCATCGCCGTACTGACCATCTCGTACGGCGCGGTGTCCACGGTCCAGGTGATCGCCTGGGAGCAGGGTTCCACCGGAGCGGTCGAATGGCTCGGCCTCTTCTCGCCCCTCACGCTGATCGACGGCGTACAGACCGCCTTCCTCGGCGCCACCTCCGCCTTCCCCGGAGGGGAGGGCCCCTCGGCCGGCAGCGGCGTGGTCTACCTGCTCGCCGTCCTCGCGCTCGTCCTCGGCTCGTACGCCGTGCTGATGCGCCGCTACCGAAAGGTCGGGCTGTGACCACCATCGACATCGACCACACCTCGCGCTGGTTCGGCAACGTGGTGGCCGTCAACGACGTCACCATGCGCGTCGGCCCGGGTGTGACCGGACTGCTCGGCCCCAACGGTGCCGGCAAGTCCACCCTGATCAACATGATGGGCGGCTTCCTCGCCCCCTCGACCGGCACCGTCACCCTCGACGGAAAGCCGATCTGGCGCAACGAAGCCGTCTACAAGGAGATCGGCATCGTGCCCGAGCGGGAGGCGATGTACGACTTCCTCACGGGGCGCGAGTTCGTCGTCGCCAACGCCGAACTGCACGGCCTGACCGCCGGGGCGGCCCAGCAGGCGCTCGCGACCGTCGAGATGGAGTACGCGCAGGACCGCAAGATCGCGACGTACAGCAAGGGCATGCGCCAGCGCGTGAAGATGGCCTCCGCCCTCGTCCACGACCCGTCGGTGCTGCTCCTGGACGAGCCGTTCAACGGGATGGACCCGCGCCAGCGCATGCAGCTGATGGACCTGCTGCGGCGGATGGGCGCGGAGGGCCGTACGGTCCTCTTCTCCTCCCACATCCTGGAGGAGGTCGAGCAGCTCGCCTCGCACATCGAGGTGATCGTGGCCGGACGGCACGCCGCCTCCGGCGACTTCCGCAAGATCCGCCGCCTGATGACGGACCGCCCGCACCGCTATCTCGTACGGTCCAGCGACGACCGGGCACTCGCCGCCGCGCTGATCGCGGACCCGTCGACGGCGGGCATCGAAGTGGACGTCACGGAGGGCGCCCTGCGTATCCAGGCCGTCGACTTCGGCCGGTTCACGGCGCTGCTCCCGCAGGTCGCCCGCGCGCACGGCATCCGGCTGCTGACGGTCTCGCCCTCCGACGAGTCGCTCGAATCGGTCTTCTCCTACCTCGTAGCGGCCTGAAAGGAGCTTGCAGCGATGATCTACGAACCCACAGTCGCCCGGCTCACCTACCGGGCCCTCCTCGGCCGCCGCCGGGCCGCCGTCCTCTTCGTCCTGCCGGCCCTGCTGATCGCCATCGCGGTCGCGGTACGGCTGCTCACGGGAGCGGACGACCAGATCGCGTCGGACGTCCTGGGCGGCTTCGCGATCGCCACGATGATCCCGCTGATCGGCGTGATCGCGGGCACCGGCGCCATCGGACCGGAGATCGACGACGGCTCGATCGTCTACCTGCTCGCCAAGCCGGTGAAGCGGCCCACGATCATCTTCACCAAGCTCATCGTCGCGATCGCCGTGACGATGGCCTTCTCCGCGATCCCCACGTTCGTCGCGGGAATGATCCTCAACGGCAACGGCGGCCAGATCGCCATCGCCTACACGGTCGCGGCGCTGGTCGCCTCGGTCGCGTACAGCGCGATCTTCCTGCTGCTCGGTACGGTCACCCGGCACGCGGTGGTCTTCGGCCTCGTCTACGCGCTGGTGTGGGAGACCCTCTTCGGCAGCCTCGTCCCGGGCGCGCGCACGCTCAGTGTCCAGCAGTGGGCGCTGTCCCTGGCCGAACGGATCGGAGAGAACGGCGCGATCACCTCGGACGTCGCCCTGCCGACGGCGGTGGTGCTGCTGGTGGCGGTCACGGCGGCCGCGACCTGGTACGCGGGCCAGAAGCTCCGCACGCTGACCCTGGCCGGCGAGGAGTAAGCGGAACACTGGCCGCCGTCAACCCCCGTTCAATGAGCGGGGGTTGACGCATTTCCGCGTAACTGTACGTTTATCGGCTCGTTGTTCTCTGTGCGTGGAGGCAACTGGGATCTGAGACGTCGAGCGTTCGTGAATGCGGGGATTGCCGGTGCCGGAGCGGATCCGGGCCGGTCACCGGAGTGAGTAGCCACCTTGAGCGTCCTCCGCCCTCAGAAGCCCGGGGACAGGGCTGTCCATCACCGGCTTTCACGACGGAAGGCATCCTCATGCCATCAGAAGTCACCCTGCTCGAATCGCGCACGATGCGCGACGAGCACCTGGGGCGCGTCGACGTCCTCGACAAGGTCAAGGCGCTTGTCATGCTCCCGGACGGAATTTACGTCCGCACAGAGGACGTGGCCCGGTACTTCGAAGTATCCACAGAGGTGCTGAAGAAGGTGGTCCAGCGCCATCGGGCCGAACTCAACGAGAACGGGTTGCAAGTACTGCGAGGGGATGACCTGCGCGTCTTCCAGAGGGACATCTTGTCCCTCTGGAACGACGACCTGGGGACAAGTTATCCACAGGCGGCCACGAATCTCACCCTCTTCACCCGCCGGGCCGTCCTCAACGTCGCGATGCTTCTTCGCGACAGCGACATCGCCCGGTGCGTCCGTACGTACCTCCTCGACGCCGAGGAGAACGGCTGGAGGGCGGGTTACGCCTCGCTCGACCAGCGCGTCACCAAGGTGGAGACCCACCTCGACACGGTGGGCCGCGCGCTCCAGGAACTGGGCCCGGTCATCAACGGGATCTCCGTACGGCTGGACCGGCTCGACCGGCGCCTCGACGCCACGAACCAGGTGGTCGGTGCCATGAGCAACCGGCTGTGCGACCTCTCCGACCACATGCGCCGCATGGAGGACCGCATCGACCGCAGGCTGGACGACGTGTCCCACCGGCTGAGCGCCCTGGAGCGCGGTCAGCGCGGTCAGCGCGGTCAGCGCGACAAGCAGGGCAAGCGCCGCTGATCCATCGCCGCCGCCGAGGATTTCAGGCCAGCAGCAGCCGCAGCAGTACGGCGGTGTGGCTGTGCCCGGGGTCCTTGGCGGCGGTGAGCAGGGTGACCCGGCCGCCCGTCTTCGCGAGCTCACGCAGGTCGCGAAGGGCCAGCCTGCTACACCTTCCGGTCGCGCGCCGCGAACAGCCCCACCACCAGGGCCGCCGCGCACACCCCCAGCATCAGGGCGATCGGCAGCGTCCAGTTTCCCGTCGCCTCGTACACCGCGCCGGCCGCCAGCGGGCCCGCCGCGGCCAGCAGGTAGCCCACCGTCTGTGCCATCCCGGACAGCCGGGCCGCCGTCACCGCGTCCCCCGAGCGCAGCACGATCAGCGTCAGCGCCAGGCCGACCGCGCCGCCCTGGCCGACACCGAGCACCGCGGACCAGATCCAGGCGCCGGACACCGGGGCGGTCATCAGACCGGCGTAACCGGCCGCGACCATGGTCGTGACCACGACGACCAGCGGGCGCTGACTGCGCATCCGGCCGGCCAGCAGCGGTACGCCGAACGCGCCCGCGATCTGGATGAGGTTGTTGAAGGCGAAGACCACACCGGCGGTGGAGCGGCTCATTCCGTGGTCTGTGAAGATCGTCGGCATCCAGGCGATCAGGACGTACGACCAGAGCGACTGCAACCCCATGAAGAGCGTGACCTGCCACGCCAGCGCGGACCGCCACACGCTGCGGGCGCGGTCGCCGCGCGCCGGCGCCGCGACCCGTACCTCATGTCCCGTACGGCCGCGGGCGATCAGCACCTGCGGCAGCCACGCCACGGCGGCGACCACGGCGAGCAGCGACCAGAACGCCAGCGACGCCTCCCAGCTGTTCCCGAACGCCTTCTCCAGCGGCACCGAAGCGGCCGCCGCGACCGTCGCGCCCGCGATCATCGCGCCGGTGTAGACCGATGTCATCGGGGCGGCCCGGTCGGGGAAGTCACGCTTGATCAGGCCCGGCATCAGGACGTTGAGCAGGGAGATCGCCAGACCGATCAGCAGGCTGCCGCCGTACAGCGCCGGCACCTGGGGAACGACGCGCACCACGATGCCCGCGCCGAGCAGGAGCAGCGCGCAGAACAGCACCAGTTCGGTGCCGAACCGCCGCCCCAGCCACGGCGCGACCAGCGCGCCCACACCGAGGAAGAGCACCGGCACCGAGGTCACCAGGCTGGTCGCCGTCGACGACAGCCCGAACGTCTCGCTGATCTCGCTCACCAGCGGCGACGCACTCGCCAGCGCCGCCCGCATGTTGACGGACGCGAGCACGATCCCGATCAGCAGCATCACCGGACGGGCGAGCAACGCCCTTCTCGCGGCGACCCCTTGAGGCGACGGCCGTACGTCGGCCTCGGTGTCCAGGAGGAGTTGATCAGAATCCGGGCGTGAC
The DNA here is from genome assembly GCF_053591575.1 of Streptomyces altiplanensis. Taxonomy (NCBI): domain Bacteria; kingdom Bacillati; phylum Actinomycetota; class Actinomycetes; order Kitasatosporales; family Streptomycetaceae; genus Streptomyces; species Streptomyces altiplanensis. The sequence continues at coordinate 95,736 of NZ_JBSFUB010000009.1, forward strand.
AAAACGAGCACCTTTCACAGGGAGAAGAGGGGAGAAGGGGGAGAAGACAGAAGGGAAGAAGGGAGAAGGAGGGAGGGCCGAGGCGGAGGTCAGGTGCCGATCAGGGCGGTGACGACATCGATCGGCACCTGGAGGACTGCCCGGGCGGCCCGTTCCGCCGCCGCCGGGTCGCCGCTCTCGATCGCGTCGACCAGCGCCGCGTGCGCGGCGAGGTCGATCGGCGGCATCTCGTGGTCGCCGAGCGAGGTGACCAGCGTCTCGTGCACCTGGGTGGAGAAGAACCGGTAGACCTCGGTGAACGCGGCGTTGTGCGTCGCCTCGACGATGCCGAGGTGGAAGGCGAGGTCGGCGTCGGCGGCCCGGTCGCCCTGTTCGTGCAGCTCGGCGAGGACGTGGCGCAGCGTGCGCAGATCCGCCTCGTCGCGCCGTACGGCCGCCAGCCTCGCCGCCTCGGCCTCCAGCGCGACCCGCAGTTCCAGTACGTCCAGTACGCCCGCGTGCCGCATGCCGCGCAGCACCGCCGCCGGATCCGCGGCCGAGCGTACGAAGGTGCCGTTGCCCTGCCGCGATTCCAGGAGCCCGGCGTGCACGAGCACGCGCACCGCCTCACGCACCGTGTTGCGGCCGACGCCGAGCTGTTCGGCGAGCTCGTGCTCGGTCGGGATCCGGTCGCCGACGGCCCACTCGCCCTCCGCCAGCTGGGCCCGCAACTGCTCCACGACGGTGTCCACCAGGGACTTCCGCCCCGCCGCCCGCAGCGCCATGCCCGCCTCCGATTCGCCGGCCGCCCACTGACCGGCCGCTCACTGATCACCGGACAATTCGCCCGGTTGCCCAGTCATCCTACAACTCGGCATATGGGTGGCGCCGTCCCGCGGGCCCGGGCACAGTGGTGACGTACACCTCACGGGGGAAGGGTGTTGGCCGGTGACGTACCCACCCGGCCAACACTCGCCATGCGCCTCCGTCACCGGCCTCAGCCGGACAGCAACTGCTCCAGCACCACCGCGATGCCGTCGTGGTCGTTCGACGCCGTGATCTCGTGCGCCACGGCCTTGAGTTCGTCGTGCGCGTTGGCCATCGCCACGCCGTGCGCCGCCCAGCCGAACATCGGGATGTCGTTCGGCATGTCGCCGAAGGCGATCGTGTCCGAGGCCCTGAGCTTCAGCCGCCGCGCCGCCAGCGACAGGCCCGTCGCCTTGCTCAGGCCCAGCGGGAGGAGTTCGACCACGCCGGGGCCCGCCATGACCACGTCGACCAGGCTGCCGACGGTCTGGCGCGCGACCCGCGCCAGCTCGTCGTCGTCCAGGTCCGGGTGCTGGATGTAGACCTTGTTCAGCGGCGCCGACCACAGTTCGGCCGGGTCCTCGAAGGCGACGTACGGAAGCGGGCCTTCCTGCACCCGGTAGCCCGCCCCGACCAGTACTTCGCCGTCCAGGCCGTCGCGGCTCGCGGCGAGCGCCAGCGGGCCGGTCTCCGCCTCGATCTTGGCGAGCGCCAGCCCGGCCAGCTGCCGGTCCAGTGTCACCGAGGTCAGCAGCCGGTGTTCACCGGCGTGGTAGACCTGCGCGCCCTGGCCGCAGACCGCGAGACCCCCGTAGCCCAGATCGTCCAGGATGTGACGGGTCCACGGGACCGCGCGCCCGGTGACGACGATGTGGGCCGCGCCCGCCGCCGTGACGGCGGCGAGCGCTTCGCGCGTACGGGCCGAGACGGTGTCGTCGGAGCGCAGCAGCGTCCCGTCGAGGTCGGTCGCGACGAGTCTGTACGGGAAAGGCCGGGAAGCGGTGCTCACTTGGAGAGGGGCTCCAGGATCTCTCGTCCCCCGAGGTACGGGCGCAGCACTTCCGGCACCCGCACCGAGCCGTCGGCCTGCTGGTGGTTCTCCAGGATCGCCACGATCGTGCGCGGTACGGCGCACAGCGTGCCGTTCAGCGTCGCGAGCGGCTGCACCTTCTTGCCCTCGCGCATCCGGATCGCCAGCCGGCGCGACTGGAACTCCAGGCAGTTCGACGCGGACGTCAGCTCGCGGTACTTGCCCTGCGTCGGGATCCACGCCTCGCAGTCGTACTTGCGGGAGGCCGAGGCGCCCAGGTCACCACTGGCCACGTCGATCACCTGGAACGGCAGCTCCAGCGACGACAGCCACTGCTTCTCCCAGGCCAGCAGCCGCTCCAGCTCCGCCTCGGAGTCCGCCGGGTCGACGTACGAGAACATCTCGACCTTGTCGAACTGGTGCACCCGGAAGATGCCCCGGGTGTCCTTCCCGTACGTACCGGCCTCGCGGCGGAAGCACGGCGAGAAGCCGGCGTACCGCAGCGGCAGCTTGTCGGCGTCGATGATCTCGTCCATGTGGTACGCCGCGAGGGGGACCTCGGAGGTGCCGACCAGGTAGTAGTCGTCCTTCTCCAGGTGGTAGACGTTCTCGGCGGCCTGGCCGAGGAAGCCCGTGCCCTCCATGGCGCGGGGCCGGACCAGCGCGGGCGTCAGCATCGGGACCAGGCCGGCCTCGGTGGCCTGCGCGATCGCCGCGTTGACGAGGGCGAGTTCGAGGAGCGCGCCGATGCCGGTCAGGTAGTAGAAGCGCGAGCCGGACACCTTGGCGCCGCGCTCGACGTCGATCGCGCCGAGCGCCTCGCCGAGCTCCAGGTGGTCCTTGGGCTCGAAGCCCTCGGCCGCGAAGTCGCGCGGGGTGCCGACGGTCTCCCGTACGACGAAGTCCTCCTCGCCGCCCACGGGGACGTCGGGGTGGACGATGTTGCCGAGCTGGAGCAGCAGCCGCCTGGACTCCTCGGCCGCCTCGTCCTGCTCGGCGTCGGCGGCCTTGACGGCGGCGGAGAGCTCGCCGGCCTTCTTCAGCAGCTCGGCCTTCTCGTCGCCGGAGGCCTTGGGGATGAGTTTGCCGAGCGACTTCTGCTCGGAGCGGAGTTCGTCGAAGCGGACGCTGGACGACCTGCGCCGCTCGTCGGCGGAGAGGAGAGCGTCGACGAGGGCGACGTCTTCTCCACGGGCGCGCTGGGAGGCGCGAACACGGTCGGGGTCCTCACGGAGCAGGCGAAGGTCAATCACCCCACCAGGCTACCCGCGACCGCTTCCGCCGATCGACCTGATATCGCATTGCATGGCGCTTTGCCCGTATTGCCCAAATATCACCGATGGCGAGGGAGGCGCTTCGGCCGCCTGCCGCCGCGTGTCAATAAAACGTGCCCTATTCCCCGAAACGGGGCGCTTCTCTCCACTCGCCTTGACGCTTCTCCCTTGCGCGGAGCGGGAGTTGGTGAACGGGTTGTCCACAGGAATGTGCGACTCCCACAACTTATCCACAGGCTGTGTGGAAGGTCTGTGGATACCGGAAGAGATCGTTCCGAAAGGTGGGGAGGGCGAAGGATTCCTTGCTCAAACCCACTTCACACACTCATTCGGGTGGGAATTACTCGCTCTAAAGTGTTGATCAATGGAATTGAGGTGACAGAACCCTCCCTGCCCGTACTGCCGCACTGTGGAAGGAAGGGAGTCGTCCGAGCTGCTTTGTCGACGATGTCGGGATGTGTTGTCGACTTGTCCCCAGGATGGAAACCGGCCCTGTGGATAACTTCTGTGGGTAACGCGGGCCTCCTGCGACGGGACGGACGCACTGCCGGTCAGACCCGCCCGTCCTGGCTCCGCGCCAGCCAGTCCGACGCCGCCACGAACTCCGCGTCCGAGGTGCCCGGCCGCAGCGCCCGTACGTCCTCGGCCGCCACACCGGCCCGCGGGTACGACCCGAGGAACCGCACCTTCGGGCAGATCCGCTTGAGCCCCATCAGCGCCTCGCCCACCCGCCGGTCCGAGATGTGGCCCTCGGCGTCCACGGCGAAGCAGTAGTTGCCGATCCCCGCACCCGTCGGCCGCGACTGGATCAGCATCAGGTTGACCCCGCGCACCGCGAATTCCTGGAGCAGTTCGAGCAGCGCGCCCGGGTGGTCGTCGCCCAGCCAGATGACCACGGACGTCTTGTCCGCCCCGGTCGGCGCCGCCGGCCGCGCGGGCCGCCCCACCAGCACGAAGCGGGTCTGCGCGTTGACCGCGTCGTGGATCTCGGTGACGAGCGGTACGAGACCGTACGTCGCCGCGGCGAACTCGCCCGCGAAGGCCGCGTCGTACCGGCCCTCCTGCACCAGCCGGGCCCCGTCCGCGTTCGACGCCGCCGACTCCCACAGCGCGTCCGGCAGGTTCGCCGCCATCCAGTTGCGGACCTGGGGCTGGGCGGCGGGGTGCGCGGTGACCGTCTTGATGTCGGAGAGCCGGGTGCCGGGGCGGACCAGCAGCGCGAAGGTGATCGACAGCAGCACCTCGCGGTAGATCATCAGCGGTTCGCCGGACGTCAGCTCGTCGAGGGTGGCGCTGATCCCGCCCTCGACGGAGTTCTCGATCGGTACGAGCGCCGCCGCCGCCTTCCCGCTCCGCACCGCGTCGAGGGCGGCCGGTACGGACACCATCGGGACGAGCTCCCGGGTGGCGGCTTCCGGGAGGGTACGGAGGGCGACCTCGGTGAAGGTGCCTTCGGGACCGAGATAGGCATAGCGCGTGGCCGACATACGGTCACCCTAATGCGCCGTGCGGGACGCGTGCCGCGTCCTCACGACTCCAGCAGCCGCTGTCCCACGTACTCCCCGTCCCGCGCCCCGCCCGGCACCGCGAACAGCCCGCTCGCCTCGTGCCGGATGAACGGCGACAGCGCGTCCCCCCGGTCGAGCTTGCGCTGCACCGGAACGAAGCCGCGCAGCGGATCCGCCTGCCAGCAGACGAAGAGCAGTCCCGCGTCCGGCGTACCGTCGGCGGCGATCCCGTCGTGGTAGGAGAACGGCCGCCGCAGCATCGCCGCGCCGCCGTTCTGCTCGGGCGCGGAGATACGGGCGTGCGCGTTGGAGGCGATGACGAGCTTGCCGTCGGGCCCGGTCTTCTCCAGGTCGGGCTCGGTGGTCTCGCTCCCGCCGGTCAGCGGGGCGCCGTCGCTCTTCCTGCGCCCGATGACCTTCTCCTGCTCGCCGCGCGCCAGCTTCTCCCAGTCGTCGAGGAGCATCCGGATGCGGCGTACGACGGCGTACGAACCGCCCGCCATCCACCCGGGCCCCTCGCCGCTCCCGTCCGCCGGTACGAAGATCCGCCGGTCGAAGTCGGCCTCGGACGGCTTCGGGTTGCCCGTTCCGTCGACCTGTCCCATCAGGTTGCGGGCGGTCATCGGCTGCGCGGTCGCGCCCGGGGAACGGTTGAAACCGTTCATCTGCCACCGCACCCGGGCGGCTTCACCCGCCTCCCGCTGGATCGCGCGCAGCGCGTGGAAGGCGACCAGCGCGTCGTCGGAGCCGATCTGCACCCACAGGTCGCCGTTGCTGCGCCGCGCGTCGAGGTGGTCGGAGGAGAAGTCGGGCAGCGGGTCGAGCGCGGCAGGGCGCTGTCCGTCCAGGCCCGTACGGCCGAAGAAGGTGCGGCCGAAGCCGAAGGTGACGGTCAGCGAGGAGGGACCCGCGTCCAGCGCCACCCCGGTGTCGGCGTCCCCGAACGGCTCGCCCGCCGTCATCCTCCGCGCCGCCGCCGACCAGCGCCGCAGCAGGGCAGCGGCCTCCTTGCGCCCGGCGCCCGGCGCCAGGTCGAAGGCGACGAGGTGGCCGCGGGCCTGGAGGGGCGTGGTGATGCCGGCCTGGTGCTCGCCGTGGAAGGGGACGGCGGTGGAGCCGACGGACGCCAGCGCCTTCGCGTCCCCGTCGTCCCCGCCGGAGCCCGAGACCGCGGCGTACCCGGCCGCTCCGCCCCCGGCGCCGAGCACGAGGCCCGCGGCGCCGGCCGCGCCCGCCGCCCCGAGCAGCCGCCTCCTCGGGATGCCGTTGTCGATGTCGCTGTCACTCACGCCGGTCAGCCGATCTTCACGTTCTTCTTCACGGTCACTTGGTCGATGTCGGAGGTGCGTACGGTCACTTCGAGCTCCCAGGTCCCCGGCATGGGGATCTGCACTCCGTCGGCACTCCAGTGTCCGGTGGCGATGCGGTCGGGGACGACGGGCAGCGGCCCGATCTCCTTGGCGTTGTTCGTGAACGCGACCTTCAGCTCGGGTGCGTCCATGGCCCGCCCGTTGGGCCGCTCCAGCCACACGTGCAGGGCGTTGCCCCCCGAGCGCCCCGGGTCGAGCTCGACCCGGGCGGTGCCCCTGCCGTCCTCGCCGCCCGTGTCGAAGGGGATGCGGACGTCGACCGGGCGGTCGGGGACGGCGGCGGTGGCGGCCCCGCTCCGGCCCGCCTCCTTCTCCTCGGTACGTCCGGGCTCGGTGCTCGTCAGTACGGTCGTCACGGCCAGGACCACCACGGCGACCGCGGCCTCCGTCAGTACGGAGCGCCGCAGTCCGAGCCGCCCGGGGTCGGCGTCCCGTACCCGCTTCACGCGCGCGGTGGTCATCGCGGCCTTCTGCCGGGCGAGCTGCGCGGCCCGCGCGGGGTCCTCGGGCACGGTGACCGGCTCGGCCTCCGCCTCCGGCGCTTCCCGCTCCCCGGCCCGTTCCCCGGACGTCGCGGCGGCCTCCGCCTCCGGCACGAGCCGCTCCCCGAGCCGCCCCGTCCAGCGCCGTGAGAACCACGCGGTCCCGACGAGGACGGTGACCAGTCCGATCTTGACGAGCAGGAGCCGTCCGTACGCCGTCCCGGTCAGCGCCGACCAGGAACCGACCTGCCGCCAGGACTGGTAGAGCCCGGTCGCGGCCAGCACGGCGACGCCCGCGAAGGCTACGCGGGAGAAGTTCCGTACGGCGCCGCGTTCGATGTCCGGCACCCGGTAGAGCGCGACCAGCAGCGCGGCCAGACCGCCCAGCCAGGTCGCGACGGCCAGCAGGTGCAGTATGTCGACGGGCATCGCGAGGCCGGTCTGGATGCCGGTCGACGCGTGCTCGGAGAGCGCCCAGGTCGCCGCGATCCCGGCGGCCAGTACGCCGCCGCCCAGGGCGAGTCCGAAGGTGAGGTCCTTCTTCTCCTGGGGGTCCTCCCGCTTCGCGTACGCCCCGAACAGCACGGCGACGAAGAGCGCGGCCGCGCCGAGCAGCAGCAGCCGCGAGACGAGCGAGGCGCCGGTCTTCGTGTCCAGCACGGCCTTGAGCCCGCTGAGGTCGAAGGCGTCGGCGAGTTTCCCGGAGCCGGTGTAGGGCGCCCGGAGCAACAGCATGACCAGCGTCGACGCGGTCAGCGTGATCCAGCCCCGCACGACGAGGCGTTGCAGCGGCCGCTCGCCCGCGCCGCGCTGCCAGCAGGCCAGGACGAAGGCGCCGCCGCCGACGAGGAGGACGAAGCCGGCGTACGCGGTGTAGCGGGCGATGCCGTAGAGCGCGCCGACGATGCCGCCGCCCGCGGACTGCTCGGGCAGGGCGACGGTGGTCTTGGAGGGGGCGCCGACGGAGAAGGTGAAGGCCCCGGAGATGGGGTGGCTGTCGGCGGAGACGGCCTGCCAGGCGACGGTGTACGTGCCGTCCGGCAGCCCGGCGTGCAGGGAGACGCCGTACTTGACGACGCCCCCGGCGCTCATGTCGCGCACTTCGCCGGTGTCGGAGCGCTTGCCGCTCGGCTCCAGTACGCGGATCGAGTCGTCCCCGAGAGCGATCTTCTCGGAGAAGGTGAGGGTGACCTGCTCGGGCGCGGTGGCGACCACCGCCCCGTCCTTCGGGTCGCTCCCGGTCAGCGCGGCGTGCGCGGACGCGGGAGCGGCTCCTGCGAGGAGTGTGCCGAGGAGCGCTGCGGTGACGAGCAGCAGCCTGATCACTGCGGTTCCGAAGGGCGGGGCGGTTGCGGGCATGGCGGGTCAGTCCCTCACTGCTTCTTCGGGTTGTGGGTGGTCTCCTTCACGGGAAGCTCGGCCCTGACCGGGCCGGCCTTCTCGAAGTGCAGTTCCACGGACACCTTGTCGCCCTGCTCGGGCTTCTTCCTGAGCTTCATGAACATCAGGTGGTTCCCGCCGCGTTCGAGGTCCAGCTCACCGTCCGCGGGGACGTCGAAGGACTCGACCTCCTGCATCTTCTGGCCCGTGGTCCGGTGGATCGTGACCTCGTCCGCGATGTCACTGGTGACGGAGGTGAGCCTGTCCGCCGTGTCGCTGTCGTTCCTCACGGTCAGGAAGCCGGCGGCCATGTCGTCCATGACCGGCTCCGGCATGAAGGCTCCTTCGATCTTCAGCTCGGGTCCGCCGCTCCCGGACCCGGTGGAGCAGCCCGCCAGTACGAGGCCCGCGGTGAGGGCCACGGCCGTGGCGAGGGTGGTGCGGCGGCTCACGGGTTCTCCCCCTCGACCAGCTCGGGGAGGTCCTCGGTGTACTCGTCGGCGGTGGTGTCGTCTCCGTACAGCACGTACCCGGCGTCGGTCTTCGGGGAGAACGCGATGACCTGGGCGCCGTGCATGGAGACGACCGAGCCGTCCTTCTCCTTCTTCGGCGGGTCGATGCCGATGCCCATCTGGCGGGCCCCGGCCTGGATGGCCGGGAAGTCGCCGGTGAGTCCGGTGAAGGCGGGGTCGCCCGCGCCCTTGAGCCACTTGCCGAGCGCCTCGGGGGTGTCCCGTTCGGGGTCGGTGGTGACGAAGACGACCTGGAGCTTGTCCCGGTCGGCCGGGGGGAGCTTCTTGTACGCGATGGCGATGTTGCTCATCGTCAGCGGACAGACGTCGGGGCAGTTGGTGTAGCCGAAGTAGATGAGCGTCGGCTTGCCCTTGGTCCGCTCACGCAGGTCGTACTTCTTGCCGTGGGTGTCGGTGAGGACGAGGTCCGGCTTCTTGAAGGGCCGGTCGAGTACGGTCGCGGCCTTCTCGTCCGTACTGGTGGAGACGTCGGAGACGGGGCTGGAGCCGCTGTCGGCCTTGTCGCCGGCGCAGGAGGACAGGGTGAGCGCGGCCGTGGCGACGAGCGCCACGGCCAGCGCGTTCTTCTTGAGCATGGAGGGGGGTCCCGGTGTTTCGGTGAGGGTGCGGGGTGTGGGGAGACGTCAGGAGGTGCGGCGGCGGCCGGCGAGGATGCCGAAGGCCACACCCGCGACACCCACGACGATGCCGACGACGCCGAGGACGCGGGCGGTCGTGTCGCTGCCGGCGGTGTCGCCGGCGGCGGCCGTCCCGCTCTCGTGGCCGTCGTCGGCCTTGGCGGTCTCCTCGTTCTCGCTCTTGGCCGCATCGGCGGAGCCGCCGTGGTGGTCGTCGCCGGCGGGCTCGCTCAGCTTGAGGACGGCGGCGGGGTGCTCCGGCTCCTCCTCGCCCTCCTTGGGCTCCTCGATCCAGCGGACGACTTCCTTGTTGTCGTACGTCTGGACTGCCTTGAGGACCAGCTGGTCGGCGTCCTCCGGCAGCTGTCCGAGGGAGAGCGGGAACTGCTGGAACTCGCCGGGACCGATCTTGCCGCCGCTCCAGGTGACCTTGGAGACGGCCTCGTCGATCTCCCTGCCGTGGACCTTCAGCGGCTTGTCCAGCTTCGTCTTGGTGACGTCGGCCTTCCAGCCGGGCACGGGCTGCGGCATCACGGAGGACAGCGGGTGGTCGGCGGGGAAGGAGACCTCGAGCTTGACGGTCGAGGCGTTGTCCCGCTCGTTGGGCACCTTGACGTTGACGGTGGCGTAGCCGCCCTTCTCGGCGGAACCGACGGGCTGTACGCCGACGTGCGCGAAGGCCGTTCCCGCGAAGAGCAGGACGGTGGAGGCGGCGGCGGCAGCGGCGACGGAGACACGGTTGATGTTCATGTGGTGAGCACTCCACGGAGCAGGGAAGGGTGTTCCGGCGCGCGGGTGCGCACCGGCATCACGACGCCGCTCCCGTGACGTGGTGTGTGCTGTGCCGGGGAGTGCGCCGTGTCAGGCTGCGAGTACGAGCGCCGCGGCGGGCGGTCCGCGCCTGATCACCGTGTGCTGGAGGGCTTCCCCGGCCGGCCGCAGGGGCGTGACGAAGGGGGTGCGCAGGGCGCGCGGCCCGTGCGCGGGCGCCCCGGGGAGCAGGCCGGCGCGCAGCGACCGTACGAGCGCCAGGGCGGCGCGCAGCGACCGTACGAGCGCGCCTTCCGCGACCCCGTGGGCCGACAGCAGGACCAGCCGGGACAGTGCGCTCTCCCCGCGCCGCAGGAGCCATCCGGTCGCGACGGCTGCCAGCAGGTGGCCGAGCAGCATGGGGAGAGTGGGCAGCAGCCCGGCGGCCGTATCCGGGTGCGTGGCGTGCGCGGTGTGCGCGAGGTGCTGCTGCGCCGTGTGTACGGACGCGGGGTCGATGCCCGCCTCGGTGATGATCCGCCGCGCTTCGGCCGTGCTGAGCGGCAGTGCGCCCGCGCCGCACACGAGCTTCGCGGCGAAGGCGCGCAGCGAGGTGTCGGTGGCCGCGCTTTCGAGGGCCGGGCTGTGCTGGCCGAGCCCGAAGAGGGCGTGCAGGGCGAGCTGCCCGCAGGCCAGTGCGGCGGCGATGGCGGGCATCGAACGCGCGCGTCCGGCGAGCGGGGCGACCAGGCCGAACACGGCGGCGGCGCCGAGCGCCAGCGTCCACCAGGGAACGGTGGCGCAGGACGCCATGACGTGTCCTGTCGCGGACAGCACGACGCAGACCGCGGTGAACACCGCGGTCCTCAGCAGCCGCAGACCGGCTCCGGCGTGTGCGACGGACGTAGACATGGCTTCGACATCATCGCACTGCGCCCCCGGTACGCCTACGGCAGGTCCAGGAGCGCATACACCGGCGTAAGGAGTGCTCGCGTCGGCCGAACGAGCGCAAACACCTTGACTCCACGCTTATGGAGCGTTGCTCACGGCAATACGTAACCGTATGTCGAGCCGCAGCCAGGAGGCTGGAGCATGAGCATCTGGTGGTCTCTCCACTTGCGGCGCGAAGCCGCGAGCGTTCCGCTCGCCCGCCGCCTTCTGCTCGGCACCATGGAGACGGCGGGGGTTGATCCGGACGTCTCCTACGACCTGTCGGTCGCGCTCAGCGAAGCCTGTGCGAACGCGGTCGAGCACGGCGGGGACGAGCGGTCCGGAGCCCTCTGCGCGGAGTACCGCGTGACCGCTTACCTGGACGGCGAGAAATGCCGTATCGAGGTCGCCGACTCCGGGCCGGGCTTCCCCCCCTCGCGGCGGGACCGCCCTGCCGCACCACGTCCCGCGCCCGCCACGGCGGAGAGCGGCAGAGGTCTGTGCCTGATCGAGCAGCTCGCCGATCACGTGCATTTCGGGAACAGGCCGGGGCACGGCGCGGTGGTCAGCTTCGACAAGATCCTGAAATGGCGCGAGGGCGCACTGCTCAAGGTGTCCTGAAGGCCCTGAGCGGCACGCCCTCGCGGCGGTCCTGCGGGTACGTCAGCCCTGCTTGACCTGCGCCATCCAGGTCTCGACCTCGTCGGAGCGGCGCGGCAGCGCCGCCGACAGGTTCAGGTTGCCGTCCTCGGTGACGAGGATGTCGTCCTCGATGCGCACGCCGATGCCGCGGTACTCCTCGGGCACGGTCAGGTCGTCGGCCTGGAAGTACAGGCCGGGCTCGACGGTCAGGCACATGCCCGGCTCCAGCGTGCCGTCGGCGTACGCCTCGCGGCGGGCGGCGGCGCAGTCGTGGACGTCCATGCCGAGCATGTGGCCGGTGCCGTGCAGGGTCCAGCGGCGCTGGAGGCCGAGCTCCAGGACCTTCTCCACCGGGCCTTCGACGAGGCCCCACTCGACGAGCTTCTCGGCGAGCACGCGCTGCGAGGCGTCGTGGAAGTCGCGGTACTTGGCGCCGGGCCTCACGGCGGCGATCCCGGCTTCCTGGGCCTCGTACACCGCGTCGTAGATCTTGCGCTGGAGGTCGGTGAAGGTGCCGTTGATCGGCAGCGTGCGCGTGATGTCGGCGGTGTAGAGGGTGTGGGTCTCCACGCCGGCGTCGAGCAGCAGCAGGTCGCCGGAGCGCACGTCGCCGTCGTTGCGCACCCAGTGGAGGGTGGTGGCGTGCGGTCCGGCGGCGCAGATGGAGCCGTAGCCGATGTCGTTGCCCTCGACGCGGGCGCGCAGGAAGAAGGTCCCCTCGATGTAGCGCTCGCTGGTCGCCTCGGCCTTGTCGAGGATCCTGACGACGTCCTCGAAGCCGCGGACGGTGGAGTCGACGGCCTTCTGGAGCTCGCCGATCTCGAACTCGTCCTTCACGGCGCGGGCCTCGGAGAGGTGGACGCGCAGTTCCTCGTCGCGCTCGGCGGTGACCTTGTCGGTCAGCGCGGCCTCGACGGCGGCGTCGTGCCCGCGGACGCACCGGACCGGTCCGGTGGCCTCCTTCAGCGCGGCGGTCAGCTCGCGGACGTCCTTGGCGGGGATCCCGAGGAGCTGCTCGGCCTCGGTGAGGGAGTGACGGCGGCCGACCCACAGCTCGCCCTGGCCGTCGAGCCAGAACTCGCCGTTCTCACGGTCGGAGCGGGGCAGCAGGTAGACCGTCGCGTCGTGGCCCCCGTCGGCTTCCGGACGGGGTTCCAGTACGAGGACGCCGTCCTGGGTCTGGTCGCCGGTGAGGTACGCGTACTCGGTGGAGGCGCGGAAGGCGTACTCGGTGTCGTTCGAGCGGGTCTTGAGGTTGCCCGCGGGGATCACGAGACGCTCGCCGGGGAAGCGCGCGGAGAGCGCGGCGCGGCGGTCGGTGGTGTGCCGGGCCTGCGCGATCGGCTCCAGGCCGTGCAGCTCGGTGTCGGCCCAGCCGGACTTCATGTTCTCGGCGAGCTCGTCGGAAACGCCCGGGTACAGGCCGTTCTTCCGCTGCTTGATCGGCTCTTCGGTCTCTTCCGGGGTCTCCGGGCTGAGCTCTTCGGACACGACTGTCTCCTTGATACGACACTGGACCGCCCTCCATCGTATGTGCGACGGGAAGACGGCCCAGGACCTTGTGGACAACTGTGAGGAATCAGTCGAACCGTGCCGCCAGCAGCACGATGTCCTCCGCCGAGTCCGCCGTGTCGCCGCCGTCCGGCAGCACGGTCCGCAGCACGTGGTCGGCGATCGCTCCCGGGTCGTCCCTGTCGGCCCTGGGCACGCTCGCGGCGGCCGCGTGCAGCCGTGCGAAGGCGCGGTCCATCGGGTCACCGGTGCGCTGGAGCAGCCCGTCGGTGTAGAGGAGGACTGTTTCACCGGGTGCGGGCGCGAGTTCCACGCTCGGAGCCTCCCAGCAGGACAGCATGCCCAGCGGTGCGGAGAGCGACGTCTCGACGTACTCGGTGCGCCGGGCGCCGATGACGAGCGGCGGGCTGTGCCCGGCCCCGGCCAGCACGATGCGGCTCCCCCGGCCTCCGGCCTGGAGGGCTCCGGCCGGTTCGCAGTAGGCGAAGAGCGCGGTGGCCGACCGGGCGGGTTCGGTGAGCCGGAGCAGCAGTTCCAGGTCGGACAGTACGGCGACGGGGTCCTCGCCCTCCATCACGGCGTACGCCCGGAGGCCGGCCCGCAGCCGCCCCATCGCGGCCAGGGCGCTGGGCCCCGACCCGGAGACCGATCCGACGGCCAGTCCCAGGGCGCCCTCGGGCAGCGGCAGCGCGTCGTACCAGTCGCCGCCGCCGTGCGGTCCGGTGCGGTGGCGGGCGGCGAGCCGCACCCCGGGGACCCGGGGCAGCCTGCTGGGCAGCAGTTCCTCGGCGACGGTCGCCACCTGCGCGCGGGCGTGCTCCAGTTCCATCAGCCGGGCCAGGTGCTCGGCGGCGTAGCGCGTGTAGAGACCGGCGAGGTGACGCCGGCGCTCCGTGGGTTCGGCCGGTTCGTCGTACAGCCAGACGGCCGCGCCGAGCCGCGGGGAGGTCTCGGCGGCCAGGGGCAGTGCGTAACTGGCGGCATAGCCGAGGCGCGCCGCGACTTCGCGGTGGCGCGGGTCGAGCCCCGGCTCGCCGAGGAGGTCGGGGTGGGCGATCTCGCCGGGGCGGGGGGACCCGGGGAGGCCGTCGAGGAGCCGGCCGTACGACGTGGCGCCGCGCGGCACGGTCTCGATGTGGCCGAGGTCGGCGTGGCCGAGGCCGAGGCCGACGGTGGTGGACGGGCCGTCGTCCTCGGCCGGGCCGAGGACGACGAAGCCGCGGCGGGCGCCCACGAGGGCGGCGCCGGCGCGGAGCAGTTCGTGCAGTGCGCCGTCGGTCGAACGGGTGCGGGTCAGCCGCTCGGTGAGTTCGTGCAGGGTGGTGAGGTCGGAGACCCAGCCCGCGAGCCGGTCCTGGAGCACCGCGCCCGCGGCGGGTGGGGCAGGGGTGGGCGGAAGGGGCGCGACATTGTGTGTGGGGGAGGGAACTGCTGGATCGATTCCAGCCACTTTCCGTACGTGTGGGGCGCTCATGATCGCAGGCTTTCCTGCTGGTGCGTTCTGCTCAATAGCATCGCAAACCCCCATGTCATTCTGCGCCGCTATCAATGCATCCACATGTACACGTACATGTGAGGCGATGTCCAGCATCGCGATCGTGGGACTCTTGGTGTCTGTGGGGATAGTCAACTTGGCCTAAAAATGCCACACACGACCGTAATTTGAGGTCGACTGAGGGCGTTCGACCGTGCGTCATATCAGCCGTGACGGGTACCTAATCGGTGATGGCCAGGGGCAGTTGGGACCGCCCTGGAACCTGGTGGCGGGACCGGGCGTCCTAACCGCCGCGGGCCGTGTCCCATCCCCGAGTGGCGGGACCGCAGCACTACGGATCTCCTACGGATCAGTTAAGCGCCATGCGTGCGCCACCCTCCGCTACGTTTCACGCTCAGCCCCGAGGGGCTGCCCGTGCCGCAGGCTGAAAGTGCGGCGATGTGCCACCAGTACGCAGCCAGTACGCGACGTGCACGACCAGTGAAGACGCGCACACACAGTGCGATATGGACCTCGGCGTTCAACGGAAAGGAACGAGCGCTCATGCGCGAGATCCTCGGAAGGCGACGCAGGCTCCTTCGGTTCCGGCGGAGTGCGGGGCCTGCCCGACTCGGTGCGGCGCTGACCTGCGCCACCGCTTGGCAGTGGCCCGTACTCCCCGGCGTGGGGCTGAAGGCGTCCGGTGGACGCGGCGGCCGTGGCAGCCGCGACGGCCTTGGGCGGGGCTGTGCCTGCCCCGATCCCGAATGCGCGGTACCCGGCGCGCACCCCTTCGACCCGGGCATCCTGGCGGCCACCACCGACGAACGCATGATCCGCTGGTGGTGGACCAACCGTCCGACGGCCCCCGTCGTGCTGGCCACCGGGGGCGCGGCTCCGTGCGCGATCAGCCTCCCCGCGGTCGCCGGCGCCGTCGCGCTGACGGCGCTCGACGGCATGGGGATGCGCCTCGGCCCGGTCGTCGCGACCCCGACCCGCTGGTCGCTGCTGGTCGCCCCGTACTCCCTGGAGCGGCTCGGTGAGCTGCTGTACGCCAAGGACTGGGTGCCCAGTTCGCTGCGGTTCCACGGAGAGGGCGGCTACCTGGTGCTGCCGCCCTCGGAGACGGGCACCGGACAGGTGCGCTGGGAGAGGGCGCCCCTGGCGGGTTCGGCCGCGCCCTGGCTGCCGGACGTCGAGGCGGTCGTGGACGCGCTGGTAGCGGCGAGCAGCGGCGCACCGGACGGCGGCAGCCGGCTCGCGTACTGAGTGCGCGTGCCGAGCGGGTGTGCGTGAGGCCGGCGGCGGCTGTTGTACGACGGCCCGCCGCCGGCTCACCCGTACGGGTGCGAGGGAGCCCGTGTTCCGGGGGATTCCGGAGGACCCGGGCGCGCGGCGGCCGTGGCGGGGGCCATCCGTCGATACCTTCGGCTCACCGCAAGAACCTCCGGGCAGCTGACAGGTGGGATCCGCCTTGAACCTCCGCATGATCGGGCTCGCGGCCGTCGTGGTGTTCACCGTCCTGCTGCCTCTGGCCGGCGCGTCGGCGGAGCCCGAGCCCGCACCCGCGCCCGACGACGCCAAGGCCGCTCCGGCGACCGTTCCCGGGAACGACCCCGCGGCCCTTCCCGGGAGCGTCTCCGTGACCGTCCCCGGGAGCGCTTCCCGGACCACCCCTTCGCCCGCGCCGCTGTCCGCCCCTCCGCCGGTCCCCCCGACCGCCCCTCCGTCCGGCCGTGACCCGGCCGCGCGGTGCGGCCCCGAACTCAGCTCTCCGGAAGGCGTCGAGGGCCAGACCTGTGTGCTGACCGACGGCGGCGACACGTGGGCGCGCACCTACTACCGCAATGCCACGGGTACGGAACTGCGTTCCGTACTCACTCTGATGGGCCCCGGCGGCCGGACCGTTCAGATGCATTGCGCGGTGAGCGCCGAGGACGAGCCGGGAGTATGCGAAACGCCGCGTGAACCGTCGCGCGGAAAGGCCACCGAATATTCGGCGGTGTCGGAGTTCGCCGCGGCGGGAGACGGCCCGCTGCTGCTGCGCTCGGGGAGCAACTCGGCTTCTCCCGCACCCCGTTGACCGTACGATTACGGAGAGTGTCGGGGCGGGGCACAGGAAGACCCGGTCGCTGGCGACGGGGGATGCACCAGCGACCGGGCTTTCAGAACCGTAACAAGATATCCACGGTTGGCAAATCTGATCCCACCTATTCGGACAGGGGTTTACCTGCCGATATGGGGAGTTGTGACCGGAGTCACCGGCCGTCCGCGGGAATGGCGGCTGTCAGCTGAGCGTCACCTGGCGGTTGGTGAGCCCGCCCCGTGCGCGGCGCTCCTCCGGGGTCAGCGGGGCGTCCGACGCGAGGGCCGCGGCGAGCCGCTCGGCGAACTCCGCGGCGGGCTTCTCGATGTCCTCCGCCTTGATCTCGCTCGGCAGGTCCCACACCGGAACCATCAGCCCGTGCGCCCGGAAGGAACCGACCAGGCGGGTCCCCTCGCCGAGCGAGGAGGTACCGGCGGCGTGCAGCCGGGCGAGCGCGTCGAGGAGCTGCTCCTCGGCGTGCGGCATGACCCAGCGCAGGTGGTTCTTGTCGGGGGTCTCGCACCAGTACGCGGCGTCGACGCCGGACAGCCTGACGGTGGGGATCGCGGCGGCGTTGGCACGCTCCAGGGAGGCGCTCACCTCGGGCGTCGCGTTCTCCGCGTCGGGCACCCAGAACTCGAAGCCGGAGTGCACGTCCGGCTCGAACGCGGCGTCCGGGTCGAGCAGGTCCTGGAGGCGCGGACCGTCCGCCGGGGCGCGTTCGGCCGTCACCGGGGAGCCGGGCTTCGCGGTCAGCGCGCGCCGCAGGGTGTCCGCGAGGTCACGGCTGAGGTCGCCGGAGGGGGTGTCGTTCTGCAGTCCGAGCAGGACGGAACCGTCGTCGCGGCGCAGGGCGGGCCAGGCCATCGGCAGTACGGTCGCCAGCGTGACGGAGGGGACGCCGTCCGGCAGCCCGCCCTTCAGCGTCAGCGCCGCGGTCGCGGCCGGCACCAGCTCGCGCAGGGCGACCCAGTCGCTCTCGCCGGCCAGGCCCTCGAAGGGGCGCTGGACCAGCTCGGTGACGGCGTGCGAGGCGGCGCGGCCGTGGCAGGCCTTGTAGCGGCGGCCGGAGCCGCACGGGCAGGGCTCGCGGGCTCCGACGACCGGCACCTCCCCGCTGCTCACCTGGGCCTGCGGCTTGGTACCCCTTGCGGGCTGGGGGCGCTTCTTGGCCATGGCTTGGCTTCTCCCGTTCACGGCAGTGCTGTGTCGGGCGCGAGCCTAGTCGCTGAGACGCCCCCGGCCGGGACAGGCGGGGTGGGTTCGGGCCCCGGTCCCGGGCCGGCCGGGCCGGTTCGGAGCCCGGCCCCGGTCAGTCGAGGTCGTCGAACGGGACCGCGAAGTCCAGTCCCGGAACCGCGACGCGCGTGGCGAAGTCGTCGCGCCGGTGCCCCTCGGTGACGTTCGCCCACACCGTGACCTCGCCGGACGCGTTGTCCCGTACGCCCCAGTCCCGTGCCAGCGCCGTGATGATGTTGAGCCCGCGGCCGCCGCGTGCGGTGACCGAGGGCGTGGCTGGAACCGGCCGGGTGGGACCGCCTCCGTCCGTCACTTCGACGGTCAGCCCGCCCGACGTGTCGACGTGCCATGCGGCACGTATGTCACCGTCGCCCACCTCGGCCTGTCCCAGTGGCCTGCCGTGGCGGCAGGAGTTGCTGAGCAGTTCGGACAGGATCAGTACGGCATCGTCGATGACCGCATCGGACACTCCGTTGATGCGCAGTTCGTCGCGCATACGGCGTCTTGCCTCGCCCACGCCCGCAGGGCCATGGGGTACGGCCATGCTCGACGACGTGGGCACTTCTCGTGCCACCACCAACGCCACCCCCGAGACCTCCTTCACCCCACGCCAGGGAGTGAATGCCCCCATGGCCTGGACCGGAAACCGGACAAGCGCCGGTCAGTGACGCACTCGCACTGATCTAATACGGACCGAACACGCCGGTGCACTCCCTGTAGTGGAAATTATGGTCGGCCGAGTTGGGAAAGCACCTGCTTCGGGCGGTTTGTGATGATCGCTTCCACGCCGAGTCGCTCGCAGAGTTCGACGTCCTCCGGCTCGTTCACCGTCCAGACGTGCACCGGGTGGCCCGCGCGGTGCAGCCGTTCGATGTAGCGGGGGTGGCTGCGGACGATCCGGATGCCGGGGCCCGCGATGTGCGCGCCGGCCGGAAGCCGCCCGTCGCGCAGGAGCGGGGAGGCGAACTGCATCAGGTAGACGGTGGGGAGGGTGGGCGCGGCGGCCGCCACCCGGTGCAGCGAGCGCGCAGAGAAGCTCATGACGCGTACGGGTGAGGGCTCGCCGGCCACGGGGGCGTCCAGGCCGAAGCGCTTCAGCAGCTGGAGCAGCCGCTCCTCGACCTGACCGGCCCAGCGGGTGGGGTGCTTGGTCTCGATGGCCAGCTCGACGCGGCGCCCGGCGTCCGAGACCAGCTCCAGGAGGCGCTCCAGGGTGAGTACGGAGGTGAACTCACCAGGACTGTGCCCCCGGGCCGGGTCCCAGTCCGGCGACTCCTCGCCGCCCTGCCAGGAGCCGAAGTCGAGGGCGGCGAGGTCGGCCAGTTCGAGGGCGGAGACGGCGCCGCGGCCGTTGGAGGTGCGGTTCACCCGGCGGTCGTGGACGCAGACCAGGTGCCCGTCCGCGGTGAGCCGTACATCGCACTCGAGGGCGTCCGCGCCGTCCTCGATGGCCTTGGTGTACGCCGCCAGGGTGTGTTCGGGGGCGTCCTCGGAGGCGCCGCGGTGAGCGACGACTTGGATGGTGTGCTGCCGCGCGTGGGTCACTGCGTCATGGTGTCACCGTGGAGGGGTAGGCGCGTAGACACATCACGGGGGAGCCGGTTCGGCCCTTCTCGGGATGCGGGTGTTTTGACCGATGTAAAGGATGTTCCGTGGATGCACAGGAACCGCTTACGGCCGTCTGATGTGCGGTGAGAAAAGCTGACAGCGGACACTTGCACAGTGGTGACGTTGACCAAGACCGACGTGGTACCGAGGAGAAGAGAGCTGTGAGCACCGAGAACGAGGGCACTGCGGTTCCGGCCGCCCCGTCAGCACCTCCCGTGCCGGTGGCCGCTCCCGGGCCCGCCTCCGACACCACGGGCACGAACGCCGCGGGCCCCGGCCACGAGCCGGCGCCGCCCGCCGCGAGCCAGTCCGCCCAGAACCCCGACCCCGGCCGGCCCGCCGGGAACCCCGCCCCCGACCGGCCCGCCCACGACCCCACGACGCAGGGGCACACCCCCACCCCGCAGCCGGGGTACATGCCCGTGCCGCAGCCCGTGGCTCCCGCCCCGCAGCCGCCGGGGGAGCCCGGGGCCGGATGGCCGCCGCCCCCGCCCTCCCACCCCACCTACGGCGGCGGTGGCAGCGGTGACGGCGGCGGTCCCGGGTGGGGCGCGCCCACGGGGCCCGTACCTCCCGCCCACAAGAAGAAGCGCGCCGGCGGTCTCGTCGCCGGGGTGCTGGCCGCCGCACTGGTCGCGGGCGGCGTCGGCGGCGGCATCGGGTACTGGGCCGCCGAGCGGGGCGACAGCCCCACCGACTCGACCACCGTCTCCGCTTCCGGCAACGCGAAGGACTTCAAGCGCGACCCGGGCACCGTCGCGGCGGTCGCGGCCAAGGCCCTGCCGAGCGTCGTCACCATCGAGGCGCAGGGCGGCGACGGCGAGGGCGGCACGGGAACGGGCTTCGTCTACGACGTGCAGGGCCACATCGTCACCAACAACCACGTGGTGGCGTCCGCGGCGGACGGCGGCGACCTGTCGGTCACCTTCTCCAACGGCAAGGAGTACGACGCCGAGGTGGTCGGCCGCGCGCAGGGCTACGACGTGGCCGTGCTGAAGCTGAAGAACGCACCCTCCGGTCTGGCCCCGCTGCCGCTGGGCAACTCGGACAAGGTCGCGGTCGGCGACTCGACGATCGCCATCGGCGCGCCCTTCGGTCTGTCGAACACGGTGACCACCGGCATCATCAGCGCCAAGAACCGGCCCGTGGCCTCGGGCGACGGCCAGAACAGCAAGGCGTCGTACATGAGCGCCCTGCAGACCGACGCCTCGATCAACCCGGGCAACTCGGGCGGCCCGCTGCTCGATTCGAGCGGCGCCGTCATCGGCATCAACTCGGCCATCCAGTCGGCCGGCACCGGTGGCTTCGGCCAGTCCCAGGCGGGCTCCATCGGCCTGGGCTTCGCGATCCCCGTCAACCAGGCGAACACGGTCGCCCAGCAGCTGATCAAGACGGGCCGGCCGGTCTACCCGGTGATCGGTGCCACGGTCTCCATGGACCCGAAGGGCGACGGCGGCGCCGTCATCGCGGACCGCGGCACGGGCGGCACCCCGGCGGTCCCGTCGGACAGCCCGGCGGGCAAGGCCGGTCTGAAGGCGGGCGATGTCATCACCAAGCTCGACGACCGGGTGATCGACAGCGGTCCGACCCTGATCAGCGAGATCTGGACCCACAAGCCGGGCGACAAGGTCACGCTCACGTACGAGCGCGACGGCAAGACCTCGACGGTCGAAGTCACCCTGGGTCAGCGGGAAGGCGACGACAGCTGACCGGTTAGGCTGTCCTCGCGCCACCGCGGGCCGGTGGCGCGAGGGTGGGTTGCCCGAGCGGCCTAAGGGAACGGTCTTGAAAACCGTCGTGGCAGCGATGTCACCGTGGGTTCAAATCCCACACCCACCGCAGTACGTCCGAAGGGGCGTCCGGAGTCTCCGGGCGCCCCTTCGGCGTGTCCGGCGCGTGTCGCGTGGGCCGCTCGCGCGGTTTGGCTCGCGCGCGGTGCCGTTGCCGTGTGCGCGGGCTCAGGACGCCGTGGTGAGGCGGGCGGCGGAGGCGAGGGTGGCGCGGGCCTCGCGGTCGGTGAGGCCCGTGTGGACGGCCGCTTCGGCGAGCGCGTCCGCGAGGGAGTCGCCGATGCCGTTCTCGTACGCGCGGCAAGCTGCCCAGAACAGGCGGGTGTTGCGCTGGCCCTCGTGTGCCGCCCGTACGAACTGGACCAGGCCGTGGCCGCGTCCGGTCCCGTCGGCGGGGCGGCCCGCGCGGGGGTGGGAACGCGCGGGGGGCGTGAGGAGGCGCAGGAGCGCGCTGGGGCAGGGGGCCGGTGCGAGGTGGCCGGTGCCGGGCGCGGTGCGGTAGATGCCGTGGGCGGTGAGGGAGCCGGGGCCCACCAGGTAGCCGCCGGTACCGCGGATGTCGATGCCGGGGGCGAGGCGGCTCGCGGAGTTGGGGACGGTGACGCCGGGCGGGCCGGTCAGCCAGATGTGGCGCCCGCCGCTGGGGGTGAGGACGACGACGGTCTCCGGGATCGTGAAGAGGTGCCGCAGTGCCAGGTGCCGGAGGGACACGGTGGCGTCGGTGTCCGATTTCGTGTCGAGGTCGATGCCGATGAGGTGGTGCGGGGGCCGGCCGCAGGCGATGCCGTAGCCGGTGGCCCAGGGGGCGGCGGCGAAGAGGGCGCGGACGGCGGCGGGGTCGGTGGTGGCGTCGTGGACGCCGTGTCCCGGGCGCCCGCACTCGCCCCGGCACAGGAACGGCTCGGGGGCGTCCCGGTGCGGGGAGCGCAGGGCGGGGAGCTTGGTGCGGGACAGGGGGATGACGGGGAGCCCGCGCTCGGCGGCGGAGAGAGCGTGGGCGAGGGCCAGGGTGGCGGCGCGCCGGTCGGAGGTGGCCATGGATCCATTTTCGTACTCACGTTCGAAGAAGGGAAGGGGGCGGGCAGGGGAAGGGGTCGGCCGGAAATGTGCGGGAACGCTTTTTCCCTTGCCATGTCCGGGTTGCGGGGGCGACGGGGGTGAGCTGGGGTTTTTGGGGCGTGAAGGGTGTTTATCGACATGTCCTCACGCTTGAGAGGGAATAAGGGCCTCCGGCCCGGTTCGCCGGGAATTCGGTGGGCAATCCTGATCTCGCGACGTCGTGACCAACGCTGAGGCAGTCGGCCAACTGCCCTGGGACAAGCCGTACTTACAGCCCACGGAGGAACTCACATGGCACACATCCGTACCGCTCGCGTCATCGCGGCCGTTGCCGCCCTGCCTCTTGCGGCCGCTCTCTTCTCGGGTGCCGCCCTCGCGGACAACGGCTCCTTCGCGAACGACGGATCCAACGCCAGCGTGGCCACGATCGGCGGCAGCGGTGTCGGCAACGACAACTACGGCAACTCGGCCACCACCCAGCAGGTCGCGACGGGTGCCGGTGCGTCGAACCAGAACAACACGGCGAATGTGAGCGGCTGGGGCTTCACGGCGATCGACCAGTCCAACGACGACGTCGCGGTGAACTTCACCGAGCTCTGGTGAGCCGGGGCCCGGCCGGGGTCTGTGCTGAGGGGTGAACGGCCTGCGTGACGGTGCTCTCGGCACCGTCACGCAGGCCGTTCCCGTTCCGGCCCCGATCGCGGCCGGGTTCGGCCGGCCGGGTACGCGGTTCCCACCGTCCGGGTTGAACCTGGGCGCGGATGGCCGACGGCGGGGTGTGAGAGGCGCCCGGCGGCGCCGGGGGCACGTTCACTCTCCCCATGCACCTGCAGAGACTCCTCGGATACGCCGTCGCGCTGGTGGCCGTGCTCGGGCTGCTGGGCGTTCCGCAACAGGCGGACGCGCAGCCGGGAGCCCCGGCCCCCGCTCCCGCCCCGGCCCCCGCTCCCGTCCCGGCCTCCGCCGCGGCCCCCACCGTGACCTTCCGCGGCCGGGCCTTCGACACCTGCCTGACCCCGTCGCTCTCCACCATGCGGGCCTGGCGCTCCTCCCCGTACCGGGCCGTCGGCGTCTACTTCGGAGGCCGCGGCCGGGCCTGCCCCAAGCAGAGCAACCTCACCAAGAAGTGGGTGGCGGACGTGGACCGGCTGGGCTGGCGGCTGCTGCCCGTCTTCGTCGGCTCGCAGTCCCCCTGCGTACTGGCCAAGAACAAGCGGCACGTCAGGATGGGCAACGCGCCCTGGCGCCAGGGCAAGAAGGAGGCCAGGGAGGCGGTCGGCGCGGCGAAGAAGCTGGGCATGCTCAAGGGCAGCGCGCTCTACCTCGACATGGAGGCGTACGACGCGGGAAACAGCCGCTGCGCCCGTACCACCCTCGACTTCGTCCGCGGCTGGAGCCGCGAGGTGCGCAAGTACGCGTACCTCCCCGGCTTCTACAGCAGCGCGGATTCCGGCGTGCGGCACATGGAGCGCGCCCGCAAGGCGAAGGAGGCGGACCTGCCGTCGGCGATGTGGTTCGCCCGCTGGAACGGCAAGCCGTCGCTGTACGGCGAGCGCTCCCTGTCCGACCGGGCCTGGACGCCGCACCGCCGCATCCACCAGTACGCCGGGAACGTCACGGAGAAGCACGGCGGCCGGCGCCTGAACATCGACCGCAACACGGTGGACGCCCCTGTCGCCCGGATCCGCCCCTGACCTGCCACAAGGGCCGATGAGCCGGTCCCGCCCCCGAGACGCGCCCCTTACGGAAGCCCGGGCGTCCTCCACCCTCAGGAGGTGGGGCCGGCACCACCCCTACAACCTGAGGCGGATCCGGCTTCGGGACCTGGGGCCGATCCGCGGCGCGGTACCCGCTCCTAGCGTGGAGCCATGACCACGCCTGTCCGCACCAGCGCACCCAAGGCGGCGACGAGGACGCCGGCGACGGCACCCGCGCCCTATCCGTCGTTCTCCGTGTACGTCCGCGCCCGGGGGCCCGTGCTGCTGCGCACCGCGCGCTCGCTCATCGCGAACCCGTGCGACGCGGAGGACCTGCTGCAGACGGCGCTCACCAAGACGTACGTCGCCTGGGACCGCATCGAGGACCACCGTGCCCTCGACGGCTACGTACGCCGCGCCCTGCTCAACACCCGCACCTCCCAGTGGCGCAAGCGCAAGGTCGACGAGTTCACCACCGACGAGCTGCCCGAGCCCGCGGCCACCGCCGCCACGGCCGCCGACCCCGCCGAGCAGCAGGCGCTGCGCGACGCGATGTGGCGGGCGGTCATGAAGCTGCCGGACCGCCAGCGCGCGATGGTCGTCCTGCGCTACTACGAGGACCTCAGCGAGGTCCAGACGGCCGAGGTCCTCGGCGTATCCGTCGGTACGGTCAAGAGCGCCGTCTCGCGCGCCCTCGGCAAGCTCCGCGAGGACCCGGAACTGTCCCCGGCCCGCTGACCTCCTCCGGCCTCCCCGCGGGGCCCGGACGATTCGACCTCCCGGAAGTAGTGACATACCGAGCGGTACGTGCGCAGAATCAGGCCACCCTTATTACTGCCACGTAGCGCCCACCGGGAGGACGCCGTGCTGAGCACCATGCAGGACGTACCACTGACCGTGACCCGCATCCTGACGCACGGGATGACGATCCACGGCCGCTCACAGGTCACCACCTGGACCGGTGAGACCGAGCCCCGGCGCCGCACCTTCGCCGAGACCGGCGAGCGCGCGATCCGGCTCGCGAACGCCCTGCGCGACGAGCTCGGGGTCGACGGCGACCAGCGGATCGCGACCCTCATGTGGAACAACTGCGAGCACGTGGAGGCGTATCTCGCGATCCCCTCCATGGGCGCCGTGCTCCACCCGCTCAACCTGCGCCTGCCCCCCGAGCAGCTGGCCTGGATCGTCAACCACGCCGCCGACCGCGTCGTCATCGCCGACGGCTCGCTGCTGCCGCTGCTCGCGCCGCTCCTGCCGCACCTGAAGACCGTCGAGCACG
The DNA here is from genome assembly GCF_053591575.1 of Streptomyces altiplanensis. NCBI lineage: Bacteria > Bacillati > Actinomycetota > Actinomycetes > Kitasatosporales > Streptomycetaceae > Streptomyces > Streptomyces altiplanensis. Next base: position 120,782 of record NZ_JBSFUB010000009.1, read on the forward strand.
TGGTCGTGTCGGGCCCCGGCGACCGCTCGCTCCTCGACGGCTGCGCGCCGCGCGTGCACGAGTACGAGGACCTGATCGCGGACCGCCCCACCACGTACGACTGGCCCGAGCTGGACGAACGCGCCGCCGCGGCCATGTGCTACACCTCCGGCACCACCGGCGACCCCAAGGGCGTCGTCTACTCCCACCGCTCCCTCTACCTGCACTCCATGCAGGTCAACATGGCCGAGTCGATGGGCCTGACCGACCGCGACACCACCCTCGTCGTCGTGCCGCAGTTTCATGTCATGGCCTGGGGGCTGCCGCACGCCACCTTCATGACCGGCATCAACATGCTCATGCCGGACCGGTTCCTCCAGCCCGCCCCGCTCGCCGAGATGATCGAGCGCGAGAAGCCGACGCACGCCGCCGCCGTCCCCACCATCTGGCAGGGCCTCCTCGCCGAGGTCACGGCCAACCCCCGCGACCTCTCCTCCATGGCGAGCGTCACCATCGGCGGCGCGGCCTGCCCGCCCGCCCTCATGGAGGCGTACGACGAACTCGGTGTGCGCCTGTGCCACGCCTGGGGCATGACGGAGACCTCGCCGCTCGGCACCATGGCCCACCCGCCGGCCGGCCTCACCCCCGAGGAGGAGTGGCCCTACCGCGTCACGCAGGGCCGCTTCCCGGCCGGTGTCGAGGCGCGCCTGGTCGGGCCCGGCGGCGAGGTCCTCGCCTGGGACGGCGAGTCGGCCGGTGAACTGGAGGTACGCGGCAACTGGATCGCGGGGGCGTACTACGGCGGCGCGGCCGGCGAGGACCTCAGGCCGGACGACAAGTTCAGCGAGGACGGCTGGCTCAAGACCGGCGACATCGGCGTCATCAGCCACGACGGCTACCTCACCCTCACCGACCGCGCGAAGGACGTCATCAAGTCCGGCGGAGAGTGGATTTCGAGCGTGGAGCTGGAGAACGCCCTGATGGCCCACCCGGACGTCGCGGAGGCGGCCGTCGTCGCCGTACCGGACGACAGGTGGAGCGAGCGCCCGCTGGCGACGGTGGTGCTGAAGGAGGGCGCGACCGCGGACTACGAGGAGCTGAGGGCGTTCCTCGCCGGCAGGATCGCGAAGTGGCAGCTGCCGGAGCGGTGGGCGACGGTCCCGGCCGTGCCGAAGACGAGCGTGGGCAAGTTCGACAAGAAGGTGATCCGCAAGCAGTACGCGGACGGCGAGCTGGACGTCACGAAGTTCTGACGCGCCCGTGAACCGCTGAAGGGGCCCCGCGGCGGCGGGGCCCCTTCAGTCCGTGCCGGCCACGGCTCAGTTGGTGCCGATCTTCGCGAGCAGGTCCACGATCCGGCCCTGCACCTCACCGCTGGTCGAGCGCTCCGCGAGGAAGAGCACCGTCTCCCCCGAGGCGAGCCGGTGCAGTTCGCCCTCGTCGAGTCCGGCCGAGGTGTAGACGACCAGCGGAGTGCGGTTCAACTGCCCGTTCGCGCGCAGCCAGTCCACGATTCCGGCGCGGCGGCGGCGTACCTGCATCAGGTCCATCACCACCAGGTTCGGCCGCATCTGCGTCGCCAGCGCGACCGCCTCGGTGTCCGTCGCGGCGCGCGCGACCTGCAGGCCGCGCCGCTCCAGCGTCTCCGTGAGCGCGAGCGCGATCTCCTCGTGCTCGTCGATCAGCAGGACGCGCGACGGGTGCTGCTCGCTGTCGCGCGGCGCGAGCGCCTTCAGCAGTACGGCGGGGTCCGCGCCGTACGCCGCCTCACGCGTCGCCTGCCCGAGCCCGGCCGTCACCAGGACGGGGACCTCGGCGGCGACGGCGGCCTGGCGCAGCGACTGGAGCGCGGTACGCGTGATCGGCCCGGTCAGCGGGTCGACGAACAGTGCCGCGGGGAAGGCCGCTATCTGCGCGTCGACCTCCTCGCGGGAGTGCACGATCACCGGGCGGTAGCCGCGGTCGCTCAGCGCCTGCTGCGTCGAGGCGTCGGGGGCCGGCCACACCAGCAGGCGGCGCGGGTTGTCGAGCGGCTCCGGAGGCAGTTCGTCGTCGACGGGCTGCGGCTGGGGCCGGTTGGCCACCTCCACGGCGCCGTTGGGGCCGTCCAGCGGCTCGGGCCCCTCGGAGCCCTCGTCGGGTGCGCCTATGGCGTACGCGCGCCCCTCGGCCTGGGCCGACAGCCGGTGCTGGAGCGGGCCCTGGGAGTGCGGGTGCGGGCGGGCGGCGGCCTCGGCGTCCGGGGCCCCGGCGCCCTCGGCGGGCGCGGGCTGCTCCGCCTCGGTGCGCACGGCGGCGAGCTTGCGGCGCCGTCCCGAACCCAGGGTCTGGTTCTGCTGCTGGGCGATCTGCTGCGCGAACGGCATGCCCTGGCCGAGGGTGCGCACGCTGAACGCGCGGCCCTGCGAGGAGTCGGTGGGCACGGGCTGGGCGGGCGGCAACGGCTGCGCGGTACGCGGCGGCTGCGGCCCGGCGGCGGGAGCCGGAGCGGTGGCGGGGTCCGGGGCGGGAGCGGCGGCGGATGCGGCGCCGTTCGGGCCGCCCCCGTGCTGCTCGGCCTCGTCCTCGCTCACCCCTGCCGCGAAGTCGCGGGCGGGCCAGGTCTGGGTCGTACCGGTGGCCGTCGTGGTGGTCCCGCCGGGAGCGGAGGACCAGCCCGGGGGCACGGAGGCGGCGTCACCGGACCGCGCGGTGTCGTGGGTGGAGCCGCGGGCGTCCGGAGCCGAAGCCCCTTCCCCTGCCCCCGCCTTCGCCTGCTGCTCTCCCGTGTCGCCCGGGGAGGGCGCGGCCGTTCCGTGTCCCGGAGGAGTCCCGTCCGCCGCCCAGTCGGGCTGTCCCGGCTGTCCCGGCTGAACGTCCCTGCGCGCCCTGCGCCGTCCCGTGGGCGCCGGGGCGGGGTGCGGCTGCGACGGAGTGCGGTCCGCGTCCGGAGCGGTGCGTACGGCGTCGTGGCGCCCCGGCAGTGAGGCGTCCGCCTCGCCCGCCGTCGGCCGCACGCGGTCGGCGGCGGCCGGCGGCAGCGCGAACGCGCTGCGGGGAGCCTCGGGGGACCGCTCCTGCGCCGGCGCGAGCGCCCTGCGCGCACGCCGCCCGGAAGACTGCTGCGGGGACTCGCCCCCGGCGGGCGGCACTGCGGACAGCGCGGGAAGGGCGTTCTCGTGCGACCCGTCCCCGCCGCGCAGCGCGCGCTGCCCTGCCGTTCCCGGTACGTCGACGGGCACCCCCTGGGGCGGCACCGTCTCCCCGCGCGCCGCGCGGCCGGTTCCGTGCGCCCCTTCCGAGGCCGTCACGACGGAGCCCTCCGAGACGGCGCCGGGAACACCGGGAGTACCGGGGGTACCGGGAGCCGCGGAAGGACCGGCGGCGGGCAGCGCGGCACGCGGTTCCACGCCGCCGCCGTCCCCGCCCGGACGCCCCTCGACCGGACTCGGCCGCCCGCGCCTGCGCCCCGTGCCGCCGGACCCCGGACCGAGGGCCGGGACACCCGGGCCGCCGTCCCCCGTGGCCTGCGCCGGAATACGTTCCTGCGGACCGGCGCCGGCCTCGCCCGGACCGCCGCGCCGCGCCCGGCGCCGCCCGGTGGGCGCCACCGCCTCGCCGTCGGCGTCCGCCTCGGCCGGCTCGGCCGCCGTGCTCTTGCTCTCCAGTTCCAGGAAGGCGTCCGTGGACGCCCGGCGTGCCCGCCGCCCGGCCCCGTCCGTGGGAGCCGACTGCTGCGCCGGCACCGGCACCGGGTCGGGAGCGGCCACGGCCGCCTTGCCCTGCGCCGGGACCGCCGCCGTCCCCGCACCCGCGCCGAGCGGCACTTCCAGTACGTACGCGCTTCCGCCCATACCGGGCACCTCATGCGTCTGCAGCACACCGTCGTGCGCCGCCACGATGCCGCGCACGATCGGCTCGTGCACCGGGTCCCCCCCGGCGTACGGGCCGCGCACCTCGATGCGTACGACCTCGCCGCGCTGCGCCGCCGCGACCACGATCGTCGAGTCCGTCTGCCCGCCGCCGGGCGCCGCCGCCGGGGCGTTGCCCGTCGAGTCGATCCCGGCCACGTCGGCGACCAGGTGCGCGAGCGCCGTCGCCAGCCGCCCGGCGTCCACCTCGGCCTCGATCGGCGGCGCGTGCACCGCGAACTGCGCGCGTCCGGGCCCGATCAGCTCGATCGCGCCCTCGACACCGGCCGCCACGACGCCGTCGAGCAGGACCTTCTTCTTGTCCAGCTGCTCCGTGCCCGCCGCCAGGCGCTGGAAGCCCAGCACGTTGTCGACGAGGGTCGTCATCCGGGCGTAACCGGCGGCCAGGTGATGCAGGATCTGGTTCGCCTCGGGCCACAGCTGCCCGGCGGGGTCGGACGCCAGCGTCCCCAGCTCGCCCCGCAGCTCCTCCAGCGGCCCGCGCAGCGAATCGCCCAGTACGGCGGTCAGCTGGGCGTGGCGCGCGGCCATCTCCTCGTACCGCCGGTTCTCGCGGTCGAGCACCTCGGCCTGCTTCTCGACCAGTTCGTCGTACGGCCGGCGGTCGGTGAAGGTCATCACCGCGCCGACCAGCTGGTCGCCGTCCCGCACGGGGGCGGTCGTCAGGTCGACCGACACCGGCTTGCCGTTCTTCGCCCACAGGACCTGCCCGCGCACCCGGTGCTTGCGCCCGGACTTGAGCGTGTCCGCGAGCGGCGACTCGTCGTACGGGAAGGGGCTGCCGTCGGCGCGCGAGTGGATCGCGAGGGTGTGCAGCTCCTTGCCGCCGAGATCGCTCGCGCGGTAGCCGAGCATCTGCGCGGCGGCCGGGTTGACCAGCACCACGCGCCCGTCGGTGTCGGTCCCGACGACGCCCTCGGAGGCGGCCCGCAGGATCATCTCGGTCTGGCGCTGCGAACGCGCCAGCTCCGCCTCGGTGTCGACGGTCCCCGACAGATCGCGCACGACGAGCATCAGCAGTTCGTCGCCGGTGTAGCCGGGGCGCTCGGTGTGGGAGGCGTACGCGTCCCGGCCGTCCTCCAGGTTCGCGCTGGTCACCTCGACCGGGAACTCCGTCCCGTCCGTGCGCCGCGCGATCATCCGGGTCGGCTTCGTACGTCCCTGGTCGTCCGCGCCGTCGGCCCGCCGCATCGATCCCGGGATCAGCTTCGAGTCGAAGGAGGGCAGCAGGTCGAGCAGCCCGCGCCCGACGAGCCCGGTGCCCGGCGACTCGAACATCTCCAGGGCGATGGTGTTGGCGTTGACGACGGTGCCGTTGCAGTTGACGAGCAACAGCCCGTCAGGGAGGGCGTCGAGTATCGCTGCGAGGCGAGCAGCGCCTCGGGATGGCCTGCTGCTCACGTCGACGGTTCCTCCCTGAACTACTGCACCTTGCCGACAACCGGCCTCATTTTGACCCTCGGGCCGCAAGCTGTCACTGGAGGGAGTCTAAAGGCAGGCGGTGGGCGCGCGACGGCGGATGAGGGGGAGCTCTCACCAAGGTTGTGTGCGCTTGCGGGCACATCGGACGTCGTGGCGTACGCCCTGACCAGGTGCGAGCGCCCCGTGGCACTGCTGGATGCGGGGCGGGGGCGGACTAGGAACGCACGCTGGGAAGCACCGGCTCCATGTCGCGCCAGCGGGCGATTTCGCAGCCATTGCCCTGATTGAAGCTCGCGTCGACGCGCTGCCCGTCCCATGTTCCGGTGATCCGTGCCGTGGCGGGGCCGCCGTGCTGGTGGGTGCACATCCGGTCCTGCGGCACGGGCGCGAAGGGGTCGCCCTGCCTGGCCAGCGCGTCGAGCCGGTCGCAGGCGGAGCGCGCGTCGGGGTGCGTGCCGCCGGCGGGCCCGCACCGCAGTTCGTACGTCCCGTTGGCGGCCCGGTTGCCCGTCCCGGCCGTCGTCACGGTGAGCCGGTCCTGCGGGCCCCGCGGAGCGTCCGTCACCGGGATCACGTCCTGGAGCGACGGCAGCGGGATGGGCGCGGCCGCGGCGGAGGCGCCGGGGAGGGCGGCGGACAGTACGGCGGCGGACGCGGCGGCGGTGAGGGCGAGGCGACGCAGCATGGAGACTCCTGGAGCGAGGAAAAGCGGGGCCGGGTGCCCCGCACTCTCTAACGCTCCGCGGCCCGCGGCGTTGCGCAACCGCCAAGACTTTGCTCTGCGGCCCACCGGCCTAGTACCGTGGGCAGCGATTGGTGGCACCCCGCAAGGCTGTGTCATCATCTGCACGCACCCACTCGCGCAGGCGAGAGTGTGCTGGAGGCGTCGCCTAGTCCGGTCTATGGCGCCGCACTGCTAATGCGGTTTGGGTCTTAAAGCCCATCGAGGGTTCAAATCCCTCCGCCTCCGCGCTTGATCACCGAAGCCCCGGTCCCTGGACCGGGGCTTCGGTCGTTCCAAGGGCGTTCGAGGGCTGTTTTCGCAGCTCAGCAGGGCTGCGGGGAATGGATTTCGCGTCACGGCGCAGGTCATGTAATGTTGTTCTCGCAACGCCGACGGGGCAGAAAAGCCCAGGACGCCAAGCACTCGTAGCTTAACGGATAGAGCATCTGACTACGGATCAGAAGGTTGCAGGTTCGAATCCTGCCGAGTGCACACAGTTGAGAGGCCCCCCGGAGAAATCCGGGGGGCCTCTTGCGTTGCCCGTACAGCAGCGAAGTACAGCAGCGAAGTACAGCAGCGAAGTACAGCAGCCGTGTCAGCCGGTGCCGCCCATCGCTTCCGACAGCTTGCCGATCGCGTCGCGTACCGCTTCCTCGCTCGCCTCGGAGCAGGCCTCCATCGTCATGGCGATCTGCGAGTGGCGCAGGATTCGCTGTGCCACTTTCGGGTGCACCCGAAGGGCGACCAGGAGTGAGCTGCACGTGTGACGGGTGTTCCGCAGCGGGATGGCCCGGAGGCTTTCCGGTCGCCGAGCTGCTGGGCACGGCGCATCCGCAGGGCTTTGGGGCAGAGCGCGGGCAGGGGCAGGAAGTCGCCGGAGTCCTCGGTCTTGGTCTCGCGGTGGAGGATCTGGCGTCCGGCGCGCTGGATCTGGTGGTCTGCGTAGAGCTCGCCGGCCTCGGTGACGGACCAGGGCTTGACCCGACGCCGACGAGGCTTGGGCACCTTCACGGGGGAAGCAACGTTCTTGTTGATCTCTTCTTCGGCAACCGCATGTGTGAGCGCGGCCCGTAGAGCTTCGCGGGAGGCCTGGATCACTCGGCGGGACGGGTAGGACTCGCAGCAGTCGGGGCGAGGCTGGGCTTGACGATCGAGTCGAGCCAGTACGAGAGGAAGGCGGCGACAGTGCGGTGCCGGGTGGCGACCGGGCCCTTCTTCGCCTCGGTGTGGAGGTTGAGCCACTTCTCGTGGACCTCTTCACGGGTCTTGCCCTATGCGTACTTCCGGGCCCGCTTGCCGCCCGCCCTTCGGTGCTGGCGGTGACACGCTGGACGTACTCGTCCACCCAGGCCGGGAGGATGCGCCGATTGCGGCCGGGTGCGACAGGCGCACTGAGCGGATCAGGTGGCGAGCTGGGCGGCGATGGCTTCGGCCATCGGGACGGGAACGCGAGCCGGGTGCGCAGGGTGCCGGCGTCCATGGGTTGCCCGGTCGACGCCTGGCGGGCATCGGCGGGCTTGCGCGCGTGGGCGACGAGCGCGGGCGGGAGGTTGGGCGGAGCGGAAGGCAGGGCCGCCGGTTCCTGTACCGGCTCGGTGACCTCTTCGCGTACCGGTTGCGGCTCGGGCTCCACGGGCGCGGGCTCCGGGCGGTGCGGCTCAGGGGCGTGCGGCAGGAGGCTGCCGCCGAGGAAGGCGAGCGCCGGCCAGCCGGCGACGAGGACGCGGAGCCAGTCCGGTACGTCACTCAGGTCGAGCAGCCCGGCCGTGGCGACGTTCGCCCTCAGTGATGCGGCGAGCGCGACCGCGAACCAGGACCAGGCCGCCCGCCTCGGAGCGTCCGTACCCCGCAAGCTTCGGAGCCGACGCCACGCGGCGACCAGGAGCAGATCCACGGAGACGGGGCAGGCCCACGCCTTCCAGCCGTCTTATCCAGCAGCCTCAGCGAGGTCGTGCAGGTGAGAGAAGGACAGAGCACCGGCGAGCATGGCTTGGGGACTGATGTCTCCCAGCACCGTCTTGGCTGTGGCCTCGTCGTCCACGCGGTGCGGGATGCGGCCGGTGAGCTGGGCCCGCAAAGCCGTTGCTCCCTTTCCGAGGTCGGACCCGAACCGCTGGCCGCACACCTCCGGATACATGCCGGCGGCCCGGCCGAGCCGGGTGAGACGTACGAGCTGAGTGACCATCTGGTCCCGGCGCTCGTCGTCGGCACCGTTCGCCGTGAGGAAGAGTTCCGCCACTTCGTCGGCGAAGACCACGACCGGCACCGGCCGCAAGTGCTCGGGCAGACCCCAGATGTCCGACGTGATCGACTCCAGAGCGCCGGGCCCAAGACGCTGAACGGTCCGGATCAGCTCATAGTGTTCGGTCATCTCCGACACCACAACGTCGAGCAAGTCCGAGGCTTCCTCAGTCGTGCACGCCAGGGCCGACAGCCTCGGGGCGAACGGAGCCGGCCCGCCCCCCACTTGCAGTCGATACCGACCAGGGCGACCGCCTGAGGGACGAGACCTTTCACCAGGCCGCGCAGGTAGACCGACTTTCCCGACTCTGTCGTGCCCATCACCAGTTCGTGAGGGATGGTGCGGAAGTTCCGCGCATGCACCGCACCGTCGGAGCGCAGGGCCACCGGCACGCTCAGCAGCATCGGTTCCTTCGTGGGAGGCATCACGACCCGGTTCAGCACGTCGTGGCCGATGACCTTGAGCTGGAGCCGTCCCGGAGTGAGCGCACTCCCGAAGGGGACGTCACCTTGTGTGCGTTGACCGGCGACTCGTTGACGGACGTCCGGGCCGCCCACAAGGCCGGTGCCGCAGCGATCGGGTACGCCAACAAGCCGCACAAGCACCAGGCGGTCACCGAGGACATGCAGGCCATCGCTGACGCGATCCAAGTCGCCGCAGTCGAACGACTGAGTCCCAGTTCCACTGGAGCTGTTACAGGTTTCTCTACCTCGTCAAGCACCCGCGCACGGCGCGGGCCGGCCCCCGGGGCGGCGCACGAAGGTGGCCGCGGGGAAGACATGCCTCCGGCGGGGGCGCTCAGGCTCCGAGATGGTGGGGGCGCCGCCGGCGGGTGCCGGCCGAGTGTGGCGGGCGCGGGGAGCTGGGGCAGGTGGTGGGCAGCGGCGGGTGGGATCACCACGCACGAAGGGTGGGAGAGGACATGACGAAGAGCAAGGATGACCGCTGGTGGCTGCAAGGTCTTGGCTTGGCGGCGGGAGCAGTCTGGGCTGGAGCCCGCGCGCCGAGCCACGGCCGCCCGCCAGCGCTGAGGCCGGGTGTTGCAGCGATCGGCCTCTTCGCTGCACTCGCGGGGCACTTTCAGACGACTTAGCCTGAGATCAAGGGGCCTCGAGTGAAAAGGGAGCCGTGAGATGCATTTTGTCCTGCTCGCGACCCATGATCCGGAAGTCTGTCCAACCGCCAACGCGACGACGCGCGACCTGATGCTCAAGACCGCTCCCAACATGCCGAACCTCGCCCAGAAGGCAGGCGTCGACATCGTGGCCGGTCCCTTCGTCAACCGTGAGCACACGATCGTCGTGGTTGTACAGGCCGACAAGGCCGAGAACGTCGACCGCTTCCTGGTGGAGGCTCGCCTCCCCCACTGGAACCGCGTCCGCGTGCTGCCGTCGCTGACCATGGAAGAAGGTCTCGCCGACATGCAAGCGCAGACGCCGATCTTCTGACCCAACCGCTCACGCATGGGGCGGCGCTTCGGCGCGGGCGCCGCCCCATCGTCACGCTCTTGTGGTGATTGACTCAGTCACCCGACGGGTGGCCCGTGCCGTGTGGGACGAGAACCGTCAAGCGGCCCGCTGATGTCTGACACCAATGTTTGGCACCAGCAGGGGCGGACCGTCGTGGACAAGAGCACCCGGCCCCGTCCCGTAGCGTCCTTGCAGACCCGAAGTGCGGTCTGGAGGACCGTCACTGACCGATCCATCTAGAGCTACGGATCAGAAGGCTGAAGGTTCGAATCCTGCCGAGTGCACAACAGGCCGGAGGCCCTGCCGAGAAATCGTCAGGGCCTGCGGTTTCTGCGTTCCGGAGGACGCCGTTAGCCTCCGGGTATGAGCTGGCTGTGCGGTGGGCTGCGGTGGACAGCGGGGCGGCCGGCGCTCGCCTGGTACGCGTACGGGCACGGGCCGGGCGGGAGCGGGGGCCGGGGGCGGGCCGAACGGGTCAGTGAGCCGGCGTACGGGAGTGACATCGCGTTCCGGGTGACGGGTGCGGAGCGCCTGTGCGTCGGGGCGCGCCGGGGCGGGTGCCCGCTGCACGCCGTGGTGCCGGGGCGGAGCAGCGGCGGGCAGTGCCCCGGGTGCGCGCGGCTGGACCGGTCGCGGTCGGTGGCGGCGGACACGATGGCGGACGATCCGCGGCCGTACGCCGTCTACCTGGCCTGGTTCGGCCCCGGGATGGTCAAGGTCGGGATCACGGCGGACGAGCGCGGGTCCGCGCGGCTGCTGGAGCAGGGGGCGGTGGCGTTCAGCTGGCTGGGGCGCGGGCCGCTGATGGCGGCGCGGCGGACCGAGGAGCTGCTGCGGGCGGCGCTGGGGGTGCCGGACCGGATTCCGTACAAGGAGAAGCGGGCCGTGCGGACCTCGTTGCCCGGGAGGGCGGAGCGGGCGCGGGAGATCGGGGAACTGCACCGGCGGGCCGGGGCGCTCGCGGGCTGGCCGGAGTCGCTGGAGCGGGCGCCGTTCGAGGTGGTGGACCACGCCGGGGTCTTCGGGCTGGAGGGGCTGCGGCCGATGACCGGCGCGGTGACCGAACTGACCCCGGGCGGGGTGGTCGCGGGGAGGCTGCTGGCCGCGGCCGGGCCCGATCTGCATCTGGGGACGGCGGACGGCGGGGTGGTGGTGCTCGACACCCGGCTGATGAGCGGGTGGGAGCTGGCCGGCGACCGGAGCGGGGCGGCGGGTGTGAGCGTGCCGGTCAAAAGCGTGGAGCGGGGTGTGCAGGGCGGGCTCTTCTGACCGGGAGGGCGGTGCGCGGAACTCCTCCGGATCCCTTGTACCGGGAGGGTGGACCGTGGGGGCGTCCGCAGTGGAGGGTGGCCGGCATGGACGAGAGGTACGGGGAAGAACCGCGTCGTGTGCGTGGTGGGGACGGGCCCGGGGCCGAGGGGGAGGCCGCGGGCGTACGGCGGTTCTGGGAGCGGCTCGGGCTGCCGGGGATCGTCGACGTGCACACGCACTTCATGCCGGAACGGGTGCTCAGGAAGGTGTGGGCGTACTTCGACGCCGTCGGTCCGCTGACCGGGAGGGAGTGGCCCATCGCCTACCGGTGCGAGGAGGAGGAACGGGCCGCGCTGCTGAGGGAGTTCGGGGTGCGGCACTTCACCTCGATGCTCTATCCGCACAAGGAGGGGATGGCGGTCTGGCTCAACGGCTGGGCGGCGGATTTCGCGGCCCGGACCCCCGAGTGCCTGCGTACGGCGACGTTCTTTCCGGAGGAGGGGGCGGCGGCGTACGTGCGGCAGGCCGTGGAGAGCGGGGCGCGGGTCTTCAAGTCCCACCTCCAGGTCGGGGCGTACGACGCGAACGACGCGCTGCTCGATCCCGTGTGGGGGCTCCTGGCGGAGGCCGGGATCCCGGTGGTGACGCACTGCGGCTCGGGGCCCGTGCCCGGCAGGTACACCGGACCCGGGCCGGTCGGGCGGCTGCTGGCGCGGCATCCGCGGCTGCGGCTCGTGGTGGCGCACATGGGGATGCCCGAGTACGGGGACTTCCTCGCCCTGGCGGAGCGGTACGGGGAGGTCCGGCTCGACACGACCATGGCGTTCACCGACTTCTCCGAGCGGCTGATGCCCTTTCCCGGGAGGGAGCTGGGGCGGCTCGCGGATCTGGGCGACCGGATCCTGCTGGGGACGGACTTCCCCAACATCCCGTACGGCTACGGGCACCAGCTGGAGGCCCTGGAGCGGCTGGAACTGGGGGACGACTGGCTGCGGGCCGTCTGCCACGGGAACGCGGCGCGGCTCTTCGGGCTCTGACGGCGGGTGCGCGGGCGGGTGGGGGCGCGGGTGCGCGGGTGCGCGGGCGGGTGGGGGCGCGGGGTGCGGGCTTCTCAGGTTTCTCAGGGGATTCACAGGAACGGGAAAGGAAGCTCTCAGAGGCGCCGTCCAGCCTGGGCCCATGCGTACCGAGATGCTCAGACCCGGTGGCGGGCCCGTGCGGGTGCTCGTCGTGGACGACGAGGCGCCGCTCGCCGAGCTGCTGTCGATGGCACTGCGATACGAGGGGTGGGAGGTCCGCAGCGCCGGTGACGGCGCCGGCGCGGTCCGCTCCGCGCGCGACTTCCGGCCCGACGCGGTCGTACTGGACGTGATGCTGCCGGACATGGACGGTCTCGCCGTCCTCGGGCGGATGCGCTGCGAACTCCCGGACGTCCCGGTGCTGTTCCTGACGGCCAGGGACTCGGTCGAGGACCGGATCGCCGGGCTGACGGCGGGCGGCGACGACTACGTCACCAAGCCGTTCAGCCTGGAGGAGGTGGTGGCGCGGCTGCGCGGGCTGATCCGCCGGTCGGGGACGGCGGCCGCGGCCGTACGCGACGAGTCGCTGCTGGCGGTGGGGGACCTGACGCTCGACGAGGACAGCCACGAAGTGGCCCGGGGCGGCGAGGAGATCCGTCTCACCGCGACCGAGTTCGAGCTGCTGCGCTTCCTGATGCGCAACCCGCGGCGTGTGCTCAGCAAGGCGCAGATCCTGGACCGGGTGTGGAGCTACGACTTCGGGGGGAAGGCGAACGTCGTCGAGCTCTACATCTCGTACCTGAGAAGGAAGATCGACGCCGGCCGCCCGCCGATGATCCACACCCGGCGCGGGGCGGGGTACCTGATCAAGCCGGGCGGGTGAGCGGTGTCCCTGCGCAGCCGGCTGGTGCTGTCGGCCCTCGCGCTGATCGCGGTGGTCGCGGCGGTGATCGGGACGGTCACGACGATCGCCCTGCACTCGTACCTGGAGAACCAGCTCGACGGCCGGCTGGTGTCGTCCGTGCGGCGGGCCGAAGGCGCCCCTCCGGGGGAGGCCGGCCAGGAGCTGAGGTTCGTGGCGGCGCCCGGACAGCCGCTGGGGACCGTCGGCGGGCTCGTCGCCCCGGACGGGACCGTGCCGGCGAGCGCGAGGAGCACCGAGGCGCGGGGGGCACGGCCCGAGGCGCACCTGGAGGCGCTGTCCGGCGCGCAGGCCCGGGCGCTGGGCTCGGTGGAGCGGGACGCCGCACCGCACACGGTGGCCCTTCCGGGGCTCGGTGACTACCGGGTCGCTTCGGCGCGCGACGGGTCCGTGGTGCTGGGCTTTCCGCTCGGCGGCGTACAGGAAACCGTCAGCACGCTGATCGTCGTCGAGGTGTGCGTCACGGCCGCCGGACTGGCCGCCGCCGGGCTCGCGGGGACGGCGATCGTGGGCGTCGCGCTGCGTCCGCTGCGGCGGGTCGCCGCGACCGCGACGCGGGTGTCCGAACTTCCGCTGCACAGCGGTGAGGTGGCGCTCCACGAGCGGGTGCGCGGGCAGGAGGCCGATCCCCGGACCGAGGTCGGGCAGGTCGGGGCGGCGCTCAACCGGATGCTCGGGCACGTCGGTTCGGCACTGGCGGCGCGGCAGGAGAGCGAGACGCGGGTGCGGCAGTTCGTCGCGGACGCGAGCCACGAACTGCGCACGCCGCTCGCCTCGATCCGCGGGTACGCCGAGCTCACCCGGCGCGGGCGGGAGACGGCCGGGCCCGACACGCGGCACGCCCTCGGGCGGATCGAGTCGGAGGCGGCGCGGATGACGGGCCTGGTGGAGGACCTGCTGCTGCTGGCGCGGCTGGACGCGCGGGCGGGCGAGCGGCCGGACGCGGGACCGGACGCCGGCCGTCCGCGCCCGCTGGCGTACGAGCGCACCGATCTCTCGCCGCTCGTCGTGGACGCGGTCAGCGACGCGCGGGTGGCCGGGCGGGGGCACGTCTGGCGGCTGGAGCTCCCGGACGAGCCCGCCGTCGTACGCGGCGATCCCGCCCGTCTCCAGCAGGTCCTGGTGAACCTGCTGGCCAACGCCCGCACCCACACCCCGCCGGGGACCACCGTCACCGCCCGCGTGCGCGAGGAGGACGGCCGGGTCGTGACGGAAGTCGCGGACGACGGCCCCGGCATCGCTCCCGCCCTCCTCCCATACGTCTTCGAGCGCTTCGCCCGCGGGGACGCGTCCCGCGCACGGCGCGCGGGGGCGGCGGCGGGAGAGACGGCGTCGACCGGCCTGGGCCTCGCGATCGTGCGGGCCGTGGTGGTCGCGCACGGCGGCGGCGTCACGGTGGAGAGCGCACCGGGCCGCACGGTCTTCGCGGTACGTCTTCCGGCCGCGGCGCGGGAAGCACGGGAAGCGCGGCAAGCGCGGCAAGCCGCGCCGGCGTGACTCACAGGTGGGTCACAGGGCTGCCACACCGCCCTGACAGGGCGGTTCACGAGGGTCGGGGCCATGCGAACCGACACTTCAGCGGGCGCCCTCCCGGCCAGGGAGCACCTTCCGGCCGGGGAAGCGGGCGGCGCCCCCGTACCCGTGCTTGACGTCGTCATACCCGTCCACAACGAGGAGAAGGACCTCGAAGCGTGCGTGCTCCGGCTCCACGAGCACCTGGCCCGCACGTTCCCGTACGGATTCCGGATCACCGTCGCCGACAACGCGAGCACCGACCGCACGCCCGGGATCGCCGCCCGGCTCGGGCGCGTGCTGCCCCGAGTGACCTCCGTACGGCTGGAGCAGAAGGGGCGCGGGCGGGCCCTGCGCGCCGTCTGGGAGCGTTCCGACGCGCCGGTCCTCGCCTACATGGACGTCGATCTGTCCACCGACCTCAAGGCCCTGCTCCCGCTGGTCGCCCCGCTGATCTCGGGCCACTCCGACCTCGCCATCGGCTCCCGGCTCGCGGGCGGTTCGCGGGTCGTGCGCGGGCCGAAGCGTGAGTTCGTCTCGCGTACGTACAACCTGATCCTCCGTTCCTCCCTCGCCGCCCGCTTCTCCGACGCGCAGTGCGGGTTCAAGGCGATCCGGGCCGACGTCGCCGAGCGGCTGCTGCCGATGGTCGAGGACACCGGGTGGTTCTTCGACACCGAGATGCTCGTGCTCGCCGAACGCGCCGGACTGCGCATCCACGAGGTGCCGGTGGACTGGGTCGACGACCCCGACAGCACGGTCCACATCGTGCGGACGGCCGTCGACGACCTCAAGGGCGTCTGGCGCGTCGGGCGCGCGCTCGCCGTCGGCTCGCTGCCGCTGGACCGGCTCGCGCGGCCCTTCGGCGACGATCCGCGCGACCGTGCGATCGGCGGCGTCCCCGGCGGCCTCGCCCGTCAGCTGGTCGGTTTCTGCGTCGTGGGCGCGCTGAGCACGCTGGTCTATCTGGCGCTCTACTCCGCCTTCCGTACGGGGGCGGGGCCGCAGGCCGCCAACGCGCTCGCGCTGCTCGTGTCGGCCGTGGCCAACACGGCGGCCAACCGGGGGCTCACCTTCGGGGTACGGGGCCGTGACCGCGCCCTGCGTCACCAGGCCCAGGGCCTCGTCGTGTTCGGCATCGGGCTCGCCCTCACCAGCGGCTCGCTCGCCGCCCTCGACGCCGCCGCGTCCTCGGGCGCCCCCTCCCACGGAACCGAACTGGCCGTGCTCGTCGCGGCGAACCTCGCCGCGACCGTGCTCCGCTTCCTGCTCTTCCGCGCCTGGGTCTTCCCCGACAGGCCCACCGACCGCACCGCACCCCAGAGGGCCGACCGATGACCGCACACCGAAGCGACGACCCCCGCTGGGCCCGTCCCGCGCTGTTCGCGCTGCTGCTCGCCACCGCGCTGCTCTACCTCTGGAACCTCGGCGCCTCCGGCTACGCCAACTCCTTCTACTCCGCCGCCGTCCAGGCCGGCAGCGAGAGCTGGAAGGCCTTCTTCTTCGGCTCGTCCGACGCCGCGAACTCCATCACCGTCGACAAGCCCCCGGCCGCCCTGTGGCCGATGGCCCTGTCCGTACGGCTCTTCGGCCTCGGCTCGTGGCAGATCCTCGTCCCCGAGGTGCTGATGGGAGTGGGGACGGTCGCGGTGCTGTACGCCGCCGTACGCCGTCGCTTCTCCCCCGCCGCCGGCCTGATCGCGGGCGCCGTGCTCGCGCTCACGCCCGTCGCCGCGCTGATGTTCCGGTTCAACAACCCGGACGCGCTGCTCGCGCTCCTGATGACCGTCACCGTGTACTGCGTGCTCCGCGCCCTGGAGGACGCGCGGGCGAAGTGGCTGGTGTGGGCGGGGACGGCGGTCGGCTTCGCGTTCCTGACGAAGACCCTCCAGGCGTTCCTGATCCTGCCGCCACTCGCCGTGCTGTACGCCGTGTGCGCGCCCACGTCCGTACGCCGCCGCCTCGGCCGGCTCGCCCTCGCCGGGCTCGCGGCCGTGGTCGCGGGCGGCTGGTGGGTCGCGATCGTCGAACTGTGGCCGACGGCCTCGCGTCCGTACGTCGGCGGCTCGCAGACCAACAGCTTCCTGGAGCTGACCTTCGGCTACAACGGCCTGGGCCGCATCAACGGCGAGGAGGCCGGAAGCGTCGGCGGCGGGGGAGGCCGAGGGGGCGGCGGCTGGGGCGAGAGCGGCATCGGGCGGATGTTCGGTACGGACATCGGCGGCCAGATCTCCTGGCTGCTGCCCGCCGCGCTGATCCTGCTCGTCGCGGGGATCGTCGTCACCTGGAAGGCGAAGCGCACGGACACGGCGCGGGCCGCGTTCGTCGCGTGGGGCGGCTCGCTGCTGATGACCGCGGCCGTCTTCAGCTTCATGGCCGGGATCTTCCACGAGTACTACACGGTGGCCCTGGCCCCGTACATCGCCGCCCTGACCGGCATGGGCGCGACCGTGCTCTGGGAGGAACGCCGCTCGCTCGCGGCGGCGGCGACGCTGGGCGCGACGGTCGCGGTGACGTCCCTGTGGGCGTACGTCCTGCTGGGGCGCACCTCCGACTACCTGCCGTGGCTGCGCTGGGCCGTGCTCGTCTGCGGCCTGGTGGCCGCGCTCGGGCTGGCGCTCGCGGGGCGCGTGGACCGGAGGGCCGCCCTGGGGGCCGCGGGGCTGGGTCTCACGGCGGCGCTGGCGGGGCCGGGCGCGTACGCCCTGACCACGGTCGCCGACGCGCACACCGGCTCCATCGTCACGGCGGGACCGGCCTCGGCGCGGGGCGGTCCCGGCGGGGGCGGCCCCGGCGGCGGTTTCGGCGGGGGCGAGCGTCCGGCGGGCGGTGCGGGGCAGCCTCCCACGGGTGCGGGTGCGGGTGCGGGTGCCGGTGCGGGGCGGCCGGGCGGCCCCGGTGGTCAGCAGGGCGGTGCGATGCCCGGCGGCTTCCCCGAAGGACCCGGCACGGCCCGCGAGACCGGCGCAGGCGGCGGCATGGGCGGACTGCTCGACGGCCGGAGCGTCGGCCCCGAGGCGGAGGCCACGATCCGGGACGGCGCCGACGGCTACACCTGGGCCGCGGCCGCCATCGGCTCGCAGAACGCCGCGAGCTACCAACTCGCCACCGAGGAGCCGGTGATGGCGATCGGCGGCTTCAACGGCAGCGATCCGTCCCCGACCCTGGCCGAGTTCAAGGCGTACGTACGGAAGGGCGAGATCCACTACTTCGTCGCGAGCGGCAGCGGTGGCGGCGGCTCCGCCGTCACCGCATGGGTGGAGGCGAACTTCACGAAGGCCACCGTCGACGGGACGGTCCTCTACGACCTGACCGAGCGGAAATAATTATACGGCGTACAGGGACTCCTTGTACGGTGTACGGGAACAGCCCGCAAGGCCCCCGTGCCCGTGCCCGTACAAGGAGACCCCCGCATGCCGGCGACGACCGCCGAGAACCGCCCCACCGCGCAAGGCCACCCGCAGCGCTGGCTGATCCTCGGCGTCATCTGCCTCGCCCAGCTCACCGTGCTGCTCGACAACACCGTCCTGAACGTCGCGATCCCCTCCCTCACCGAGGAACTGGACGCGTCCACCGCCGACATCCAGTGGATGATCAACGCGTACTCCCTGGTCCAGTCGGGCCTCCTCCTCACCGCGGGCAGCGCCGCCGACCGCTACGGCCGCAAGAAGATGCTCGTCACCGGCCTCGCGCTCTTCGGCGTCGGTTCGCTGGTCGCCGGACTCGCCCAGTCCAGCGCCCAGTTGATCGCCGCCCGCGCGGGCATGGGCATCGGCGGCGCGCTGCTGATCACCACCACCCTCGCCGTCGTCGTCCAGATCTTCGACGACACCGAGCGCGTGAAGGCCATCGGCCTGTGGTCGACGGTCAACTCGCTCGGCTTCGCGGTCGGCCCGCTGATCGGCGGCGTCATGCTCGACCACTTCTGGTGGGGCGCGATCTTCCTGATCAACATTCCGGTCGCGATCCTCGGCCTCGTCGCCGTCGTCTCCCTCGTACCGGAGTCCAGGAGCAAGCAGGGCGACCGGCCCGACCTGCTCGGCGCGCTGCTCTCCACCGTCGGTATGACCGCCGTCGTGTACGCGATCATCTCCGGACCGGAGCACGGCTGGGGCTCCACCCAGGTGCTGGTCCCCGCCGCGGCCGGCGTCCTCGTCCTGGGCGCCTTCGTGTTCTGGGAGCTGCGCATCCCGTACCCGATGCTGGACATGCACTTCTTCCGCGACCAGCGCTTCGTCGGCGCGGTCGCGGGCGCGATCCTCGTCGCGTTCGGCATGGGCGGCTCGCTCTTCCTGCTCACCCAGCACCTCCAGTTCGTGCTCGGGTACGGGCCCCTGGAGGCGGGGCTGCGCACGGCGCCGCTCGCGCTCACGGTCGTCGTGCTCAACCTCACCGGACTCGGCGCGCGGCTGCTGCCCCGGCTGGGCACGCCCGCGACCATCGCCTCCGGCATGACCCTGCTGTCCGCCGGTCTCGCCGCGATCGCGGTACTCGGCGGCGGCACCGGGTCCGGCTACGGCGGAATGCTGCTCGGACTGGTCGTGATGGGCGCGGGCATCTCGCTCGCGATGCCCGCCATGGCCAACGCCATCATGAGCGCCATCCCGCCGGAGAAGGCCGGTGTGGGCGCGGGCGTCAACGGCACGCTGGCCGAGTTCGGCAACGGCCTGGGCGTCGCCGTCCTGGGCGCGGTGCTCAACTCCCGCTTCGCCGCGCTCGTTCCCGCCGCGGTCGGCGCGGCCTCGCTGCCCGCGGCGCTGGCGGCGGCGGACGGCGCGGGGGAGCGGGCCCGTATCGCGGACGCCTTCGCCTCGGGGGTCGAGACCAGCCAACTGGTCGGCGCGGTCGCGGTGCTCGCCGGCGGGCTGCTCGCCGCGGTGCTGTTGCGCCGTGCCGAGCGGGCAGACTCATCCGGAGCAGCGTCAGCGGCTTAGCATCGGAACGGGGGGCGGACCGGGTCATTCCGGTTCGTCGCCCGCCCCGCCGGGAGAACGAGGAGTGTGCGTCCATGGTGTCCGCGGCCGACCGCGTCAGGAACCCAGCCCGCAACAGCGTGTGGCTGGAGGGCAAGACACCACGCACCCGCAAGGCGGACCAGCCGGCCGGTCTCGACCGGGACCGGATCACCGAGGTGTCGGTGCGGCTGCTCGACGCCGAGGGACTCGCGAAGTTCTCCATGCGCCGGCTCGCCGCCGAGCTGAACGTCACCGCCATGTCCGTCTACTGGTACGTCGACACCAAGGACGACCTGCTGGAGCTGGCCCTCGACTCGGTCTTCAGCGAGATCACGCCCCCGGCGGACACCGGCGACTGGCGGGACCGGCTGCGCGCACTGGCCACCAGTTACCGGGAGTTGCTGGTCCGGCACGTGTGGGTGTCGCCGCTGATCGGCACGTTCCTCAACATCGGGCCGCACTCGCTGGCGTTCTCCCGGGCCGTGCAGGACGTCATGCGCGCGACCGGACTGCCGCCGCACGGGCAGATGGGCGGCCTGTCCGCGGTCTTCCAGTTCGTCTACGGGTTCGGCACGATCGAGGGCCACTTCGTGCAGCGGTGCGCGTCGGCGGGCATGAGCCAGGACGAGTTCTTCGCCCAGGCGATGGGCACGATGAGCGCCGCGCCGCAGCTGCGCGAGACGTTCGAGAGCGCGAAGGACCTGATGGAGGCGCGGGGCGGGGACACGGTGGCGGAGATGCGCGAGCGCGACTTCCAGTTCGCGCTGGAGACGCTGATCGCGGGCATCGAGGTGATGACGGCCCGCTGAGCGGTCGGCCATCACCGCGAATGCTTCGTCGTAGGACAGAAGCGGATAGAGATAGAGTCTATCCGTCCTTTGCTCGCAGTCGGGAATGTGCTGCGGAGCTCTCCTGCGCATGGCCGCACCTTCAGCCGTGCTCGCCGAAGAGGTTCGTGGTGTCTGCGTCCGACATTCCTGAGATTTCCTACGGTTCTTCCCATATGGGGAAGTCTGTCTCGTTGGCGGAGTCGCTGGCCGCTGCCGCGATCACCCTGTACGAAGCCGAAGGACATGCGGAGACGGCACGGGCCGGGGTGCGACTGGCCAGGGAGATCGTGCCCGACGCCGATCACGCGGGCATCTCCCTCGTCGAACGCGCGGGAGACGTGCGTACCGTCGCCTGGACCGACGAGGTGATACGGACCCTCGACGCGGCGACCGGGTGCGGAGCGGGCTGCGCCATGGGCCGGCCGGAGCTGTGGACCAGCCCCGTCGTCCGCGTGGAGGAGATCGCCGCGTGCGACGGCCACGGGCCGGTGCTCGCCGAGAACGGCCTGCGCTCCGTCCTGTTCCTCCGGCTCCGGGGCCACCAGCGAAGATTCAGCGTGCTGACGCTCTACTCGCGCAAGCCGAGCGCCTTCGACGACGAGTCCGTACGCGCCGGGCGGCTGTTCTCGGCCCACCTCGGCATCGCCCTGGACTCCGTCGAAGTGCAGGAACAGCTCTCCGAGGCCATGCACACACGGGACGTGATCGGGCAGGCCACCGGCATTCTCATGGGGCGCATGAACATCGACGCGTCGCAGGCCTTCGACCGTCTCGTGCGGGCCTCGCAGAAGGGCAATGTGAAGCTCCGCGACATCGCGTCACGCATCGTCGAAGTCAGGACCACGGAATAGCACCCAGAGTGACCGGCGCGATCGCGGGCACAGGGAACGCATGACGGATACGGCAAGGAGTGCAGAGGGCACGGGGAGTACCCCGGCCGACGGCTTCGACTTCGCCTCGCTCCACGACGCGTTCACCGACTGGCGTGGCCTGCACGCCTTCCTCCAGGACGTGACGCGGCGCGCCGTACGCGCGATGGACGGCGCACAGGGGTGCAGCATCACGATGCGCCGGGGCGGCCGCCTGGTGACGGCCGCCGCCGAAAGCGGCGAAGCGCTCCGGCTGGACCTGCTGCAGTACGAGGCCGAGGCCGGGCCCTGCGTGTGCAGCATGGAGAACGGCGAGGAGAACTACGTACCCGACATGCTCCAGGAGCGGCGCTGGGGCCCGTACCCGGCGGCGGCCGCCGCGCACGGCGTACGGTCCGTCCTGGCCACCCCGCTGGCGCTGAACTCCCACGCCCTCGGCGCCCTCAACCTCTACTCCGGCCGGCCCCACGCCTTCAGGACCCAGCGGGAGACGGCGCGGCAGCTGTCCGCCCAGGCGGCGGGGGCGGTCGCCGTCGCCGAGCGCATCGAGCAGGAGGCGGAGACGGTGCACGACCTGCGGACCGCGATGCTCTCGCGCTCGGTCATCGACCAGGCGATCGGCATCGTCATGGCCCGCAGGCGCTGCACGGCGGGTGTGGCGCTGAACATACTGCGCCGGGCCTCGCAGGGACGGAACGTCAAGCTGCGGGACCTCTGTTACGCCCTGGTGTCCGAGGCGGGCGACGGCCCGCCCTCGCCCGGCTCCTTCACCGGCCGCGCCTCCCGCTAGCGCTCCGCGGCCGCTACGCCTGCGGGAGCCGGTCCCCCTGCACCGCCTGCATGTCGAGTTCGACCCGCAGCGTCGCGCCGATCGCGGAGATGCCCGCCTGGACGACCTGGTTGTAGTTCATGGCGAAGTCGTCGCGGCGCAGCTCGGCCGTCGCGCGGAAGGCCGCCCGTACGCCGCCCCACGGGTCCGGGCCCGTCCCCAGGTAGCTGAGGTTCAGGTCGACGGCGCGCGCCACCCCGTGCAGGGACAGCTCGCCGTGCACGGTCCACCGGTCGGGGCCCGCCGGGGTCAGGCCCGTGCTGCTGTACCTGATCTCGGGGAACCGCTCCACGTCCAGGAAGTCGGGCGACTTCAGGTGGCCGTCCCGCATGCCGTTGCCGGTGTCGATGCTGGCCGCCGTGATGACGGCCTCGACACGCGACCTCTCCAGGTCCTCGGCGATCTCGATGTGCCCGCCGAACTCGGTGAAGCGGCCGTGCACGCTGGAGATTCCCAGGTGCTGGGCGACCGCGCCCACCGAGGAGTGCGCCGGGTCGAGCGTCCAGGTGCCGGGGGGCGGGAGTTCCACGCCGCCCTGGCGGGCCAGTACGACCGTTCCGGCGTCCGCCCGTCCGCTCGCCGTGACGAACGCCGTCGACGCCGCGGGGGCGTAGCCGGCGGCCGTCACGATCACCGTGTAGGGACCGGCGGGCAGGGGGGTCTCGGTCCTCGCCGTCCCCTCCTCGTCCGCGGCCGCCCGGATCACCTGGGTGCCCGTCATGTCGGTCACGGTCACCACCGCGTGCTGCACGGCCCAGCCGTCCCGGGTCCGTACCTGTGCGCGAAGTCCCATCCCGTTCTCTCTCCTTAAGACTGTGGGCCCCGGCCGGGTCCGACAGGCCGTCCCCTGCCTGTCACGAGACGCCTTACGGAACCGCCGCCCTGTCGTGGGAGCTGACCGCCGCCGGCGTGACGGCCCGCGTCACCGTGCCCGAAGGCTGCACGGCC